>DUEP01000110.1 GCA_011176535.1 Anaerolineae bacterium
CTTTGTCCTGGATCATCTGGATAAGGCACCTTTGAACGCGGCGTTGTGGTTAGGATACGCCACAACCTATATCGAGATGCTCTCCACTTTAGAGGAGAGTGCTTACCTGACGTATGTGTTGGATTATCTGTATGGTCGCATTCCTGCGGGCAACCTTCGCCCCAATGAGCAGACAGCACTGGTTCGGGCCATTGAGGCATTGCGCACTTTCGTTTTGAGCCACGCCAGGCAGGATGGTTCGTTCACTTCGTCTTCCTGCCAGGCCCCGCTGACGGAGACGCGTTATGCGCTCTTTGTGCTCAATTTGCTGGAAGATATGACTCAAGATTTGATTTTTTACACCCAGGCCCCATTGCGGCCCGTCCAGCGCATTTACGAATGGGTGCCTTATATTGAGCGCACCTACGCCTTTGTGACCGGGGCTTCGGGAGTTTGAGAGAATGGTTTGATATGTTGGGCTGGGTGAGACAGCCCTCCTGATACAGAGTGAGCAAGACTCTTCACCACAGCGGCCAGGCCATTGGAAACTTGGCCGCTGTGGCGTGTTGGTTTTGCCCGCAGAGGGGAAGGTGGAGCGCGATATGGTTGAGTGAGCCCGTTGTGTCTCCCTAACTGCAAGGGAGGTGAACCTCAGGGCACCGCCACATTGCAGGGCGTGCACTCCACGCATTCGCCCTGCAGGTTCTCCTTGGTGCAGCCCTTGGCCGTCACCTGCACCAGGTGCCCGCCGGGGTCTGTCGCGCCCAGGGGAACTCCGGTTCCCTTTTCTACACCCAGGGGGTCAATGGAATTGCTGCTCCGGAAGAAGAAGTTCCGATTTGCCGGCAGGAGCTGATAGGTGTTCCCGCTTTGCAGGGCTTTCACCTGAACCGCATCCCCGGTTTTCATGCTGTCGATGGCCGGGTAATAGGGGGCCGGCCCGGTGCGACAGTAAAAGTTGCCCAAAGCCGTGGTCTGACCCCCTGCGCTGGGGCCGGTAGCGGTGGGGGGGAGGAGGTGGGGTGGCGTAGGTGGGGGAGGCGATGTGGGGTTGAACGGCGAGGCTGCAGTGGCCGTGGGCGGTGGCGGTGGGAGTGGCCCGGCTCTGTCTTGTGAATTTTGACACGATATGTCTCCTGTGATATACTGTTGCTCAACTTGGCGGGCTCGGCTGCCGCCTGCGGAGAAAAGGCGATGATGCTCGAATATCTTCCCATTGCCGTCATGATCGCTGTCGCCACCGTGATCGCGGTGCTGGTGGTGGCGTTGGGGCATCTGTTCGGGCCCAAGCGACCCACGCCCGTGAAGAACATGCCTTACGAGTCGGGGATGAACCCCTTTGGCCCGGGGCAGCGGCGTCAGCCGGTGCGCTTTTACCTGATCGCCATGTTGTTCATCCTTTTTGATGTGGAAGTCATCTTCTTCCTCCCCTGGGCCGTGGTGTTTAAGCAGTTGAAGCTGTTCGGGCTGATGGAGATGCTGGTCTTCATCGGCCTTTTGTTGGTGGGGTACGTCTACGCCTGGAAGAAGGGAGCGCTGGAATGGGATTAGAGCGACATTTGGGTGACCTGGGCGTGGTGACCACCACCCTGGAGAAGGCTGTCAACTGGAGCCGCACGCGGTCCATGTGGCCCATGCTGTTTGGTCTGGCTTGTTGTGCCATCGAGATGATGGCCGCCCAGGCCGCGCACTTTGATATGAGTCGCTTCGGGATGGAACTCATGCGCGCCAGCCCCCGGCAGTCGGATTTGATGATCGTGGCGGGTCGGGTGAGTCGGAAAATGGCCCCGGTGCTGCGCCGGCTTTACGACCAGATGCCCGAGCCCAAATGGGTGATCGCTATGGGAGACTGCGCTTCGTGCGGCGGGGTGTTCAACAACTACGCCGTGGTGCAGGGCGTGGATGAGATCGTGCCGGTGGATGTGTATGTGGCTGGTTGCCCGCCGCGCCCCGAGGCGCTGATTCACGGCGTGCTCACCCTGTACGACAAGGTGCAGAAGATGCGCCTGAAGGACTGGGCGTAGGAGGCCGACCATGAGCGATACCCTTCAGGCTGCCGTTGAGGCTTTGCAAAGGCGTTTCGGTGCCGAGGAGCATACCTTCCGGGGTGAGACCACCCTGTTCGTCCCGGCGGAGTACATTGTTGAGGCGTGCCGCCTTTTGCGCGATGAGTTCGCTTTCGACTTCCTGGCCGACCTGGCGGCAGTGGACTACTGGCCTCAGGAGGCCCCCCGATTTCATGTGGTCTATCAACTGTACTCTTATGCCCATAACCTTTCCCTGCGCTTGCGGGTGCCGCTGGACGGGAGCGCCCCCTCGCTACCCACTGTGGAGACCGTGTATCCCAACGCCAACTGGTACGAGCGGGAGGTTTGGGATATGTTCGGGATTCGTTTCGAGGGGCACTCGGATTTGCGGCGCATTCTGATGCCCCACGATTGGGAAGGTCATCCCCTACGCAAAGACTACCCGCTGGGTTACGAAGAGCCCCAGTTTACCTTCAACTTTGACGAAATCGCCAAATTCAAGCCGCGCCCCGATGCGTAGCACGGGGTGCGCCCCTGTGAGGATGCGCCATGCCCGAAGTGCTTGAAACCACCATGGAAGAGTTGCGGCGCTTGTTCTCCGATCGGGTCCAGACCGGGGAAACCGTGGTGCTCAACATGGGCCCGCAGCACCCCTCCATGCACGGTGTGCTCCATCTCTATGTGGAACTGGATGGGGAGATCGTGCTCAATGTGGTGCCGGATATCGGCTTCCTGCACACCGGCGTGGAAAAGAACATGGAAGCCAAGCGGTACTGGCAGGCCGAGGTGATGACCGACCGCCTGGATTACCTCAACCCGGTGGGGAACAATCTGGCGTATTGCCTGGCCGTGGAGAAACTGGTGGATCTGGATGTCCCCCCGCGGGCCCAGGCCATTCGGGTCATCCTGGCCGAGTTGCAGCGCATTTCCTCTCACCTGGTCTGGCTGGGTACCTCGGCCCTGGATATCGGGGCGCTGACCCCTTTCCTTTATTGCTTCCGGGAACGCGAAATCATCCTGGATATTTTCGAGATGGTTTCCGGGGCGCGGATGATGACCACCTACATCCGCCCCGGCGGGCTGTGGCGCGATGTGCCTGTGGAGTTCGAGCAGGCGGTGCGGCAGTTCATCGATTACTTCCCCCGGCGCATTGACCAGTACGAAGCCCTGCTGACCAAAAACCCTATCTTCCGCGACCGCACGCGCCGGATCGGCGTGCTGAAAAAAGAAGACGCCATCCGCCTGGGGGCCACCGGGCCGGTGCTGCGCGCTTCGGGGATCAAGTACGACATCCGCAAGGCGCGCCCCTATTCGGGCTACGAACAGTACGACTTCGACATCCCTACCCAGGAAGAGGGCGATGTGTACGCCCGCTACCTGGTGCGCGTGGAGGAGATGCGCCAGAGCGTGCGCATCATCCGCCAGGCGTTGGACAAACTGCCCTTCGGCCCGGTGCGCAGCAGCAACCGCAAGTTTGTCCCCCCGCCGCGGTCGGAGTTGGGCCACAGCATGGAAGCCCTGATCCACCACTTCAAGTTGTGGACGGAGGGCTTCTCTGCCCCGGCCGGAGCGGTGTATGTGGCCGTGGAATCGCCGCGGGGTGAGTTGGGCGTCTACCTGGAAGGAGATGGTGGCCCCAAGCCCTACCGCGTGCATTTCCGCACCCCCTCTTTTGCCCACTTGCAGTTGCTGCCCTACCTGGCCAAAGGCAGCCTCATCGCCGACCTGGTGGCCATTGTGGGCAGCATTGACATCGTGTTGGGAGACGCTGACCGGTGAGCCGCTTGATGGAGTTGTATCCCGACGAAGTGCAGGCCATTCTGGCCAAGTACCCGCCGGAGCATAAGCGTTCTGCGGTGATGCCCCTGCTCTATCTGGCGCAGCGGGAGCGGGGCTACATCACTATGGCCCACATGGAGGACATCGCCGACCTACTGGACATCACCCCGGCTGAGGTGGCTTCGGTGGTGGGGTTCTACACCCTGTTCCACGACAAACCGGCGGGCAAGGTGCGCCTGCAGGTGTGCACAGATGTGGCCTGTGCCTTGCGCGGCGCCGATGAGTTTCTGCGCCAGGTTTGCGAGGCCCTGGGGATTAAGCCCGGCGAAACCACGCCCGACGGCCTGGTGACCATTGAAGAGGTCATGTGCCTGGGCGCCTGCGATCGGGCGCCGGTGTTTCAAACCCAAACCGGCGAAGGGCTGACTTACCACGAGCACATGACGGTTGAGGCGACGCTGGAATTGATCGAAGCGTGGCGCCGCGAGCAAAACGAGCAGCAAGGATAAGGCCCTCTGCGGGCGCAGCGAGTCACTTCCATCAGGAAGGAACCATGGGCGAGCATTGGCTGTTGCGGCATCGCGATATCCCGGAAATCCATCGCCTGGAGGTCTACCGCCAGCATGGCGGCTTTGAGGCCTTTCGCAAGGCGGTGACCGAGATGGACCCCGACGCCGTCACCGAAGAAGTGAAGAAATCCGGCTTGCGGGGGCGGGGTGGGGCAGGGTTCCCCACAGGGCTCAAATGGGCCTTCATGGATAAAACCCGTTGGCCTCATTATGTCATCGCCAACGCCGACGAATCGGAGCCGGGCACGTTCAAGGACCGCGAGATTATGGAGCGCAACCCCTTCCAGTTTCTGGAAGGGCTGGCCATCGCGGCCTATGCCGTAGGCGCCCAGCGGGCTTACATCTACCTGCGCGGAGAATACTGGCATATCGCCAAATGGTTGGACGAAAAAATCGCCGAGATGGAAGCGGCGGGCCTGTTGGGCGACAACATTTTCGGCACGGACTTCTCCCTGCGCATCTACACCCACTTGGGCGCGGGGGCCTACATCTGCGGTGAAGAGTCGGCGCTCATGGAGTCATTGGAAGGGAAGCGCGGCCAGCCGCGCATCCGGCCGCCGTTCCCCACCCAGGTGGGGTTATACGGCAAGCCCACGGCCATCAACAATGTGGAGACCCTGACCAATGTGCCTCTCATCGTGCAGCATGGGGCCGACTGGTATCGCACCAGGGGCACGGACCGCAGCCCGGGGCCGAAAATCTTCTCCCTTTCGGGGCGCGTCAAGCGCCCGGGGAACTACGAGTTGCCCCTGGGAACCACCTTCCGCGAACTCATCTGTGAGCACGGCGGCGGCATCATCGACGACCGCCCCATCAAAGCCATCCTGCCCGCCGGGGCTTCTTCGTCCGTCCTGCCGGCCACCGACGAGGTGCTCGATACGCCCATGGACTACGAAAGCGTCCCCAAGGTGGGCGGGATGTTAGGGTCCGCCTCGGTCATCGTGGTGGACGACACGGTGAACCTGGGCTGGCTGGTGAGCAAGACGGTGCGCTTCTTCAAGCATGAATCCTGCGGCAAGTGCACTCCCTGCCGGGAAGGCACGTACTGGATGTATCGCCTCACCGAGCGCCTGATGGATGGCAAGGGCCAGCCCGAAGAGGTGGATTTGCTTTATCAGGTGGCCCAGCAGATCCGGGGCAAAACCCTGTGCCCGCTGGGCGAGTTTTCCACCATGGCGGTGGTGACGGCCATCGAGCGGTTCCGCGAGGATTTTGAGACGCTGGTGGCGGGCGGAGGCCGAGGCTGATGAGGGAGAAGGCGCGGTTGAAGGCCCTCCTGCGCGAGCGTTTCCCTGTCTCACTCCCCCCCTCGCTAAATCATGGAGTGGGATTGAATTAGCCAAGCATCAAGAGGATGCGCTGCATGAGCGATCAACCACAAGTCACGCTGACCATTGACGGCAAGTCGATCACCGTACCGGCGGGAACCCTGGTCGTGGACGCGGCCCGCATGGCAGGGGTGGATATTCCCGTCTTCTGCTACCACCCCAAGATGGAACCCGTGGGGATGTGCCGCATGTGCCTGGTGGAGATTGGCCGTCCCCTGCGCGACCGGGCGACCGGGGAGTTCGTGCGCGAGGAAGACGGCTCCATCCGGGTTCAGTTTGGCCCTCGTCTGGAGACGGCCTGCACCGTGCGCGTTAGCGAGGGAATGGTGGTGCGCACGACCACCGAGAAGGTGCTGGAGTCGCGGCGCAGCATCCTGGAATTCCTGCTCACTTCGCACCCCCTGGATTGCCCCATCTGCGACAAGGGGGGCGAGTGCGCTTTGCAGAATCTCACCATGGCCTGGGGGCCGGGCGAGTCCCGCTTCTTCTATGAAGACAAACTGCATTTGGCCAAGCGGGTCCCCCTGGGCGACCTGATCATCCTCGACCGGGAACGCTGCATCATGTGCGCCCGTTGCATCCGCTTCCAGCGGGATGTCGTCGATGACCCGGTCCTCCAGTTCTATCATCGGGGCCGTTACACCGACATCATCACGGTTTCCGAACCGGGATTCGACTCGTACTGGTCGGGCAACACCACGGACATTTGCCCGGTTGGGGCGTTGACCACGGTGGACTTTCGCTTCGGCGCGCGCCCCTGGGAGATGCGCCCGGCGGCCTCCATCTGCTCCCATTGCCCCGTGGGGTGCAACCTGACCTTTGATGTGCGCCGCGAGGCCGCCTCCGAAGGCCGCTTCGTGGTCAAGCGGGCCATGCCCCGCCAGAACGAATGGGTGAACGAAATCTGGATTTGCGACAAAGGCCGCTTTGCCGGATATCACTTCGCCGAACAGCCCGATCGTTTGACCCGTCCCCTCATTCGCAAGAACGGGGAACTGGTGCCCGCCACCTGGGAGGAAGCCCTCGACTTGGTGGCCCTCCGCTTCCGGACCGCTCAGAAGTTGCTGACCCTGGTGGGCGGTCGCCTGCCCAACGAAGACCTCTACAACCTGGGCGCCCTCACCGAGGCACTGGGCGGCACCAAGGCCCTCTATACCTTCATGGCGGGCGGCGACCTGGTGGCCCGGTTAGGGCTAGGGGCCGGGCACAACCTGGCCGACCTAGGCCAGGGCGACGCCATTCTGGTGGTCGCCTCAGATCTGGAGGAAGAAGCCCCCTTGTGGTGGTTGCGGACGAAACAGGCCGCTGAGCGCGGAGCGACGCTGGTGGTCGCCAACCCGCGTCCCACCAAACTCGAGCGTTATGCCCGGCATGTGCTGCGGTACGCTTACGGCGAGGAAGCGGCCACCATGGCGGGCCTTCTCGAGGGCGAGAGCGAGGCGGCCCGGGCGCTGGCCCAGGCCGAGAACCTGGTTATCTTCTTCGGTCAGGAAGGGGCCGATGTGCTGACCTCGCGGGCTTTGGCCGCGGCCTGCGCCCGCTTGCTCACCGAAACCGGCCACGCCGGAAAGCCCAACAGCGGCCTGGTGGGCGTATGGCCACGGGCCAATGACCAGGGCGCCTGGGAGCAGGGCTTTGCCCCCCTGGACGACTGGGCCGAGGCCTTTCGTCAGGCCGATGCCCTTTACATCGCCGCCGCCGACCCTGCGGGGGATGACCCGGCGTTGGCCCAGGCCCTGGAGCGGGCGGGCTTTGTGGTGGTGCAGGAACTCTTCCTTACCGAGACGGCCAAACGGGCCGATGTGGTCCTCCCCGTCCAGGCGGTGACCGAGCGTTCGGGCACCTTCACCAGCGGCGAGCGGCAGGTGCAGCGGTTCTATCAGGCGGTGCCCCCGGTTGAGGGGACGCGCCCGGATTACCGCATCGCCGCCGAAATCGCGGCCCGGTTGGATGTGCACCTGGAAGGGAGCAGCGCGGCGCGGGCCTTTGAGGCGGGGCTGGCGGTCTCTGTGCCCGCTTTTGCCAGGTTGACCTATGTCCAGCTGGCCGAAGTGGTCGAGCAGTGGCCGCTCCTGGATCGCCACGACCTGTACTACGGCGGCACGGTGTACGAGAACAAGCAGGGGGTGGGGGTGGCCCTGCCCAACGCGGCGCAGCGCGGTGAGGCGGTGAGCGTGCCTGAGGTGGCCGCGCCGCAGCGCCCGGCGGTGAACGGGCTGCTGGCCGTGCCCATCACCCGTTTGTACGACCGGGGCGCTTTGCTCACGCCTTCCACCCTCAAGGTGCGCCTGCCGGCGCGGCCCTTTGTGGTGTTGGGCGAGGCCGAGGCCCGACGCCTGGGCCTCCGACACCGCAGCGAGGCCACGCTGGTCCTCCACGGCACGCCTTACACCGTGCAGGTTCAGGTGCAGGCGGAAGTGCCGGAGGGCGTGGTGTTGGTGCCGCGCTCGCTGGGCATCCCCATCTCCGGGCCCACGGATGTGTCCTTGCGGGCCGTCGAGCCGGCTTTGGCTTGAGGCATTCCGAGGCGAGGTTTTTCTATGAGCGTTGACACGGCGTTGTTGCTCGAGTGGGTCATCAAGGCCCTGGTGCTCAGCCTGGTGCTGCTGACCGGGTTCGCCTACACCACTTACCTGGAGCGCAAACTCATCGCCCGTTTTCAGGTGCGCATCGGGCCGAATCAGGCCGGGCCTTACGGGTTGTTGCAGCCTCTGGCCGATGGGTTGAAACTGATTTTCAAAGAAGAGTTCATCCCGGCCCAGGCCGACAAAGTGCTCTTCGTGTTGGCCCCGATCATCACGGTGATTCCTTCCCTGGCGGTGGCGGCGGTCATCCCCTGGGGAGAGAAGGTCACCCTCTTTGGTCGGGAGGTGACCCTGTATCTGGCCGATGTCAATGTGGGGGTGCTGTACCTGCTGGCCGTGGCTTCCCTGGTGGTGTACGGTATTGCCCTGGCCGGGTGGGCCTCCAATAGCAAATACCCCTTGTTGGGCGGGCTGCGCGCCTCGGCGCAGATGATCAGTTATGAGTTGGCGCTGGGCCTTTCTTTCGTGGGGCCGGTGCTGCTGGCGGGTTCGATGAAGTTGGGCGATATCGTGCGGGCTCAGCAGCAGCTTTGGTTTGCCGTGCTTCAGCCCCTGGGACTCATCGTGTACCTCATCGCTGCCCTGGCCGAGGTCAACCGTTCCCCCTTCGACCTGCCGGAGGCCGAGCAGGAATTGACCGGCGGATACCATACCGAGTATTCCGGGATGAAGTTTGCCTCGTTTTACATGGCCGAGTATGTGAAGATGATCGTGGTCAGCGCCATTGCGGCCACGCTGTTCTTTGGTGGCTATGGCGGGCCGGGCGTGGTCCGCTTCCCCTGGCTGGGGCCGATTTATCTGGCGGTCAAGATTTTCTTCCTGCTGGCCGGGATGGTGTGGGTGCGCTCCACCTTGCCGCGTCTGCGCTATGACCGATTGATGGCTTTGGGGTGGAAGGTGCTTTTCCCCTTGGCCTTGCTCAATGTGCTGTTGACCGCGACGGGCATCGTGGTCTTTGGAGGCTGACATGGCAGAAGTGGTCGCAGGGATTGCCGCCATCGTCAAAGGGTTTTGGACGACCTTCCGGTCGCTGTTCGAGCGTCCGGTGACCATTCAGTATCCTTTTGAGAAGCGCCCGGTGCGTTCGCGCTTCCGGGGGCGCCATGTGTTGCGCCGGTATGAGAACGGTTTAGAGCGCTGCATCGGGTGTGCGTTGTGCGCCGCGGCCTGCCCGGCCGATGCCATTTTCGTCGAGGCGGCCGAGAACACCGATGAAGAGCGCTATTCCCCCGGCGAGCGCTACGCCCGGGTATACGAGATCAACATGCTGCGCTGCATTTATTGCGGTTACTGTGCCGACGCCTGCCCCACCCAGGCCATCGTGTTGGAGCACAACTACGAGGAGACCTTTACTGACCGGCGGGAGGCCATCTACACGAAAGAGATGTTGTTGGAACCGGTGCCCCCGGGCGCCAAGCCTACCCCACAACAGACCCCGCCAGGTGTGTTTACCAAGTCCGTCCCGGAAATGGAAGACCCCAAGGACTGAGGCCGCAGAATGAGAGGTGCATGGTTGGAGAACCCATTGCGTTTGCAGGGCACCGCTCGATGGATGTCATTGCGAGCCGCGAAGCGGCGAAGCAATCCCCTGGCTGGGGGAGGCGGGGCACGTGCCCCTTTCCTTGCCGGCCGGGAGACGGCTTCGGCCCCCTTCGCCCCTTTGAGCGGAGCGTCCCGAGGGTTGTGCAGCCGAAGAGGGCTCAGGAGGTCTCGCCATGCCAGGACGGCTTACCTGCTTTGTGCTAACCTTCGTCCGCATTCCAGCCCAAGGACTGACGAGGCGCGCCGATGAGTATGGCTCTGCTTTCTTTCCTGCTGTTGGCTTTGGTGGCCATCGTCACCGCGTTGGGGATGTTACTGGCCCGCAACGCGGTGTATTCGGCCATCTTCCTGGTGCTCAACTTTATCACCATCGCGGTGTTCTACCTGTTGCTGGGGGCTCCCTTCCTGGCCGTGGCCCAGGTGGCGGTGTATGCCGGGGCCATCATGGTGCTTTTCATGTTCGTCATCATGCTCCTGGGCCCCGCGACTATCGACGAGAAAGGCGGCCCCATCGCCTGGCAGCGACCCGTGGCGGTGGTCGCCGGTCTGGTGCTGTTGGGCGAGATGGGCTATCTCCTGTTTGGCAAAGGCTGGGCCGGCCAGATGGGGGTGGAGGCGGCCACCGTGGGAAGCCCCAGGGCGTTGGGTATAGTGCTCTTCCGCGAGTATCTGTTGCCCTTTGAGGTCACCTCGGTGTTGCTCTTGGTGGCCATGGTGGGCGCCATTGTGCTGGCCTGGCGTGAGCGCCGCCGCCCGCGATGATGGAGGGATGAGGTGATGCTGCCCAGTGCGTATCTGATTGCCCTTTCGGCGGTGTTG
The DNA here is from genome assembly GCA_011176535.1 of Anaerolineae bacterium. Taxonomy (NCBI): domain Bacteria; kingdom Bacillati; phylum Chloroflexota; class Anaerolineae; species Anaerolineae bacterium. The sequence goes on from DUEP01000110.1 coordinate 10,629, forward strand.
TTCATTATCGGCGCCCTGGGGGTGCTCCTCCGCCGCAATGTCCTGGTGATGTACATGTCGGTGGAGTTGATGCTTAACGCGGCCAACTTGGCCTTTGTGACCTTTGCCCGCCAGTTCGAAAGCCTGGCCGGGCAGGTGTTCGTGTTCTTTGTGCTGACCGTGGCGGCCGCTGAGGTGGCGGTGGGCCTGGCGCTGATCGTCGCTATTTTCCGCACCAAGCGCTCGGTGGATGTGGACGCCCTGAGCGAGTTGAAAGGCTGAGCGAGACCCTTATCGCGCTCGGATCCCTTTGCGGAGATCAACATGCTGCTAAGTGAGATGGCAACCGGAACTTTCTTTCATTTGGCCCCCTGGGTGGTGTTCTTCCCCGTGGCGGGGTTGTTAATCAACATCCTCTTCGGGCGCAGCCTGGGGGAATGGGGCGTGGCCGTGGTGGGCGTGCTGGCTCCGGCCCTGGCCTTTGGGGTGGCCGTTTTGCAGGCCATCTCGCTCCAGGCGCACCCTGAGGGCACGGTGGTCGTGCTGGCTGATTGGATGACCGCCGGGCCGCTGCAGGTGCGCTGGGCCATGCGCATCGATACCCTATCGGTCACCATGATGCTGATGGTCGCCGGGGTGGGGACGCTGATTCACCTCTACGCGGCGGGCTACATGCACTACGATGTGCACTACAAGGGCGACCCTGGGCGCTATCGCCGCTTCTTCGTCTTCTTCAATCTGTTCATCGCCGCGATGATGATCCTGGTCAGCGGCGACAGCCTGCTCACCCTCTTCGTGGGGTGGGAAGGCGTCGGTTTGTGCTCTTATCTGTTGATTGGCTTCTGGTTCGAGTACGACACCCTGGGCCGCCCCTCGGACGCCAACGCGCAGGCGGCCAAAAAGGCGTTCATCACCAACCGCATCGGCGACGCCGGGATGCTCCTGGCCATGTTTGTCGCTTTCTGGACCTTCAAGACCCTGGACTTCGGCCCGATGTTCGCCCAGGCCCAGGCGGTGGCGGCGGCTCACCCCGGCGCCATCCTGGCTATCACGCTGTTCATGCTGGTGGCGGTGACGGGGAAGTCGGCCCAGTTGCCCCTTTATGTGTGGCTGCCCGACGCCATGGCCGGCCCCACGCCGGTCTCGGCCCTCATCCATGCCGCCACCATGGTCACGGCGGGCGTGTATCTGGTAGCCCGCACGCAGCCTTTCTATGCGCTGGTGCCCACGGCGCAGCACACCGTGGCCCTGGTGGGCGCGCTGACCGCCCTCTTTGCGGGCACCATCGCCGTGGGGCAGTATGACATCAAGAAGGTGCTGGCCTACTCCACCATCTCCCAGTTGGGTTTCATGGTGGCGGCGGTGGGGATGGGCGCCGTGGTGGCCGGGATGTTCCATCTCGTCACCCATGCCTTCTTCAAAGCGTTGCTCTTCCTCTCGGCCGGCTCGGTGATCATCGCCTTGGAACGGGCGCACCACCCGCTGCCCGAGGAGGGCGGCGCAGCCCATCACGAGGCGGCCCACGAGGGGTATGGCCACGGCCACGACGCGCCTTTCGACCCCCAGGACATGCGCAACATGGGTGGCCTGCGCAAGGTCATTCCGTTGACCTTCTGGGTGTACCTCATCGGCGCGGTGGCGTTGGCGGGCATCCCGCCTCTGGCCGGGTTCTTCTCCAAAGATGAAGTCGTGGCGGCCGCGAAGGGCTATGATCCTGTGGTGTACGGTTTGCTGGTTGCGGCGGCCTTCTTCACCGCCTTTTACATGGGGCGGCAGATTTTCTTGGTGTTCTTCGGCGCGCCCCGCAGCGAAGCGGCGGTCCACGCCAAGGAAAGCCCGGCGGTGATGACCGTGCCGCTGGTGGCCCTGGCGACCCTGTCGGTGGTGGGCGGCGCGCTTAACTTCCCCGGCGTGCATACGCTGGGCCGCTGGCTGGAGCACACCCTGGGCGAACTCCATGCGGAGCCTTTCCAGGTGGCGGTGGCGCTGTCGTCCACCCTCCTGGCGCTGGTGGCCGTCGCGCTGGCCTGGGCGCTTTACGGGAAGCGCCCACTGGCCTCGCCTGACGACCCCGACCCGCTGAAGCGCGTGCTGGGGCCAATTTTCACCGGCATGGAGCACAAATGGTGGGTGGATGAGATATATTGGGCTATAATTCTCCAACCGTATGTGCTCTTGAGCAGAGGCCTGGCGCGGTTGGACCTGGGCGTGATCGATGCCATCGGAAACGGGTTGGGTGCGTTGGCCCAGAAGATCGCCCGGGGGCTGCGCCCCTTGCAAACCGGCTTTGTGCGGAACTACGCCCTGGTGGTGACGCTGGGCGTTGTGGTGATGCTTGGTTATCTCCTTCTCTGGCCCTAATCCAACGAACGAGGGAGTCGGCAATGGAATTCCTCACGAACTTGCTCAACCTGGTCATCTTCTTCCCCCTGGTAGGCGTCTTGTTCTTGTTGTTCATCCCTAAGGAGAACAAGAAAGCCCTGCGCTGGGTGGCCTTCCTGACTTCGCTGATCACCTTTGGGCTTTCCCTGGTGGTCCTGGCGAATTTTGAGCCCGGCAAGGGCATCCAGATGGCTTACGATGTGCCGTGGTTGCAGATCAAGCCCCTGAACATCCACTACTTCGTGGGGGTGGATGGGCTGAACATTCTGCTTCTGGTGCTGACCACCTTGCTCACGGCCATCGCCCTGCTCTCCACCTGGACGGCCATTGAGGATCAGGTCAAGGAGTTCATGATCCTGTTCCTGCTCCTGGAAGTAGGCATGACGGGCGTCTTCCTGGCCCTGGATTTGTTCCTGTTCTATGTCTTCTGGGAGTTTGCCCTGATCCCCATGTACTTCATCATCGGCATCTGGGGCGGCCCGCGCCGGGTGTACGCGGCCATCAAGTTCGTGCTCTACACCATGGCCGGTTCGCTGCTCATGTTGCTGGCCATTATGTGGCTGGGGATTCATCAGGGAACCTTCTCCCTGCCTGAGTTGATGGCGGCGGGAAAGATTCCGGCCAACATCGAGTTGTGGCTCTTCCTGGCCTTTGCCCTGGCCTTTGCCATCAAGGTACCCATGTGGCCGCTGCACTCCTGGTTGCCCGATGCCCATGTGGAAGCGCCCACGGCTGGCTCGGTCATCCTGGCGGGCGTGCTCCTGAAGATGGGCACCTACGGCTTCCTGCGCTTCAACCTGTCCCTGTTCCCGGAGACTTCGGCGCGGCTGGCCCCGGCCATAGCCCTGCTGGCCGTCATCGCCATCCTCTACGGCGCGGCGGTGGCTTACGCCCAGAAGGATGTGAAAAAACTGGTGGCTTACTCCTCGGTGAGCCACATGGGCTTTGTTATGCTGGGCCTTTTCGCCCTCACGCCCACGGCGGTGCAGGGCGCCATCCTGCAGATGGTGAACCACGGTTTGAGTACGGGGGCCCTGTTCTTGATCGTCGGCGTGATTTACGAGCGGCGTCACACCCGCGATATGAACGAGTACGGCGGCCTCTGGAAGGTGATGCCCGTGTATGCGGTGCTCAGTTTGATCGCTGTGCTCTCCTCCATGGGGTTGCCGGGCCTCAATGGCTTCGTGGGCGAGTTCAACATCCTGGTCGGCTCCTTCGGCTCGGATAGCATCGGCACCCCCTGGTACGCCGGGATCGCCGTGCTGGGCGTGGTGGTGACCGCGGTCTACATGATGTACATGTACCAGAAGATTTTCCTAGGGCCGGTGAGCGAGAAGAACGCGGGGCTGAAGGACCTCAACCTGCGCGAGGTGATTTACCTGGTGCCGCTGGTGGTCTTGATGTTCTGGATCGGCCTCTACCCCAAGCCCTTCTTCGCCCTGATGGGCCCGGCGGTGACAAAACTGCTCCACGCCGGTCAGGCCATGGCTTTCTTGCCGTAAGTTGACCTTTCGGCCCCCCTCTCCTCCTCGGGGGAGGGGAGGGGGGTGAGACGGGGCCCGGCTTGCCGCGGATGACGCCAAGGGCAGCGGCGTGGCCGGGGGCGCAGGCTATGGTCGAGCCTTGTGAGAGGCACATCAACTTGAGAGTGGGACGATGAGTCTTCAAGATGGGTTGGCCCTTTTGCCGGAAATCCTGCTGGTGGTTTGGGCCAGTGCGCTGTTGCTGCTCAACCTGTTCATCCCTGAGGAGCGCAAGGGATGGGTGGCGGTGCTGGCCGCCCTGGGCCTGGGCGTGGCTCTGGCCGCGGCCCTGGCGCTGAGCACCAGGGCCTACAGCGCCTTTAGCGGCATGGTGGTGGTGGACGGCTTTGCCGTCTTCCTGGAGGTGCTGTTGGCCGCTAGCGGCATCGTGGCCCTGGCCCTGGCCCATGATTACCTTCAGCGCCTGGGCCTGGAACAGCGGGGCGAGTACAGTGTGTTGCTGCTCTTTGCCGTGGCCGGGATGATGATCATCGTTCAGGCGGCGGACTTCATCATCATCTTCCTGGCCCTGGAGTTGCTTTCCATCCCCCTGTATGTGCTGGCCGGAATGGCCCGTCGGCGGGCGGATTCCGAGGAGGCGGCCCTGAAATACTTCCTGCTGGGCGCCTTTGCCGCAGGATTTCTGGTTTATGGTGTGGCCCTGATTTACGGAGCCACGGCGACGACCTCTTTTGCTGAGGTGGTGGCGGTGGTGAAGGCGGGCGAGGTGGCCATGCCACTCTTCGTGGCCGGTGCCGCCCTGGTCCTGGTGGGGCTGGCCTTCAAAGTAGCTGCCGTGCCCTTCCACATGTGGACGCCGGATGTGTATCAGGGCGCCCCCTCCTCGGTCACCGGTTTCATGGCCGTGGGGGCCAAGGTGGCCGGGTTTGCCGTGTTGTTGCGACTGTTTGCCTTTGTCTTCCCGGCGCTGGCCGTGCGCTTTGTGCCGGTGCTCTGGACCCTGGCTGTGCTGACCATGGTGGTGGGCAATTTCGCCGCCCTGGCCCAGCGGAACATCAAGCGCATGTTGGCCTATTCCAGCATCGCCCACGCGGGCTACATCTTGCTGGCCCTGGTGCCTTTCGCCTGGTCTGGGGTGATGCGCCACGCTGTGGCCGCCGGGTTGTTCTATCTGGTGGCCTATGCCGTGGCCAACTTCGGCGCGTGGGCCGTGGTGGTGGCGTTGGAGAAGGCGGAAGGGAAGGGCCTCGACCTGGAGGATTACGCCGGCCTGGCCCGCAAGTATCCTGCGTTGTCCGTGGCCATGGCGGTGTTCATGTTCTCCTTTGCCGGAATGCCGCCCACGGTGGGCTTCGTGGGCAAGTTCTATCTCTTCCGCACGGCCATCGAGGCGGGTTTCGTGGACCTGGCCGTGATCGGCGTGCTGACCTCGCTGGTCTCGGTGTACTACTACCTGCGGGTGGTGGTGTACATGTTCATGCGTTCCGGCGAGCCTGAGGCCCGTCAGGAGCCCTGGCTGGCCCTCACCTGGGGAGGGATGGCCGTGGCCGTGCTGGTTTTGGGCCTGTTTGCCGCTCCCGTCTTTCGTTGGGCTGCTCAGGCTTTGATGTTCTGGGGGTAAAACTTCAAGGTGCGACGCGCCTCGCAGGTGCGTCGCACCTTCTGCTCTTGTTATCCCCTCCCGTTGACGCCCGGTAGGGTTTGTAAGGCGCGCTGGATCTCCTCTTCGGGGTATTCGTAGTCCTCCAGTTGGCCCTTGAAGTAGGCCTCGTAGGCGGAGAGGTCGAAGTGGCCGTGACCGGAGAGGTTGAACAGGATCGTGCGGGCTTCGCCTTTCTCCTTAGCGTCCAGAGCTTCGTCAATGGCCGCCCGCACGGCATGGGCCGACTCGGGGGCGGGCACGATGCCCTGGGTGCGGGCGAAGAGCACCGCGGCCTCAAAGGTGGCGCGCTGGTGCACGGCGTGGGGCTCGATGTGGCCGCTTTCCACCAGTGCCGAGACTAAGGGAGCCATCCCATGGTAACGCAGCCCGCCCGCGTGGATAGGCGGCGGCACGAAATCGTGGCCTAAGGTGTGCATCTTGACGATGGGGGCCATCTTGGCCGTGTCGCCGTAGTCGTAGGCGTAGGGCCCTTTGGTGAGGGTGGGAGCAGCGGCCGGTTCGACGGCCACGAAGCGGGTGCTTTTGCCCTCGCGCAGGTTGTACTGCAGGAAGGGGAAAGCCAGCCCTGCGAAGTTGGACCCACCGCCCACGCAGCCGATGACTACATCGGGGTACTCTCCGGCCATGTCCATTTGTTCCAAGGCCTCCAGCCCGATGACCGTCTGATGCAGCAGCACATGGTTGAGCACGCTGCCCAGGCTGTATTTCTTCGCGCCACCCGAGGTGGCCGCCGTTTCCACGGCCTCGGAGATGGCGATGCCTAAGGAACCGGGGTTGTCGGGGTCTTCGGCCAGAATTTTGCGGCCAAAGTCGGTGCGGTCCGTGGGGCTGGCGTACACCGTGGCGCCGTAGGTTTCCATCAGGATCCGGCGGTAAGGCTTCTGGTTGTAAGACACCTTGACCATGAACACTTCCACGGGAATGTCGAAGAAGTTGCCCGCCAGGGCCAGGGCCGATCCCCATTGCCCGGCGCCGGTCTCGGTGGTGAGGGCCTTGGTGCCGGCGATTTTGTTGTAGAAGGCCTGCGCCACGGCCGTGTTGGGTTTGTGGCTCCCGCTGGGGGAGACGCCTTCGTACTTGAAGTAGATGTGCGCCGGCGTGCCCAGCGCCTTTTCCAGCCGGACGGCCCGGATGAGCGGCGTGGGCCGCCACAGGCTGTAGATTTCCCGCACCGGGTCGGGAATGTCCACGAAACGGTCGGTGGTTACCTCCTGGAGGATGAGTTCCCGCGGGAAGAGCACCTCCAGAAAGTCCGGGGTCACCGGCTCCTGGGTGGCCGGATGCAACGGCGGTGGGATGGGAACGGACAGGTCGGCGGCCAGGTTGTACCAGGCCTTGGGGATCTTGGATTGGGGGAGCAGGAAACGGGTTTGTGTGGCCATGGGGAACCTCCTTTGGGCTGAGGATACGAAAAAAGCGTTCGTCCGTTGAGGACGAACGCTTTGTCAACACGTCCGCGGTGCCACCTCAGTTAGGCGGCCTTGTCCACCTGCGTTTAACGAAAAAACCCGCCGGTGAGACGACGGGAAAAAGTCGCGGGCAGGACAGGCCAGCCTCACTCGTTGCGGGTACGGCGGGCGTGACCTCCCACGCCACGCTTATACCCTTTGCCCTGATAACGGTGGCAACTCCGGCTCAGGCTACTGAGGCGCGTCGCCCGTTCGCCCTGCGGCTCCGAGGCCCATTCACCGTTGGCGTGCGTACCGGGCTCTCACCTTGCCCCGGCTCTCTGGGACGCCGTTTCAACGGCTACTCTTCCTCTTCACAGCCTTTGGCTATGCGGTTGTGGGGTGCCAGTGGCCTTGTTGGGCCGAATTATACGCTGATTGGCTTCCGTGTCAAGGAAAAGGCGGAAGTTTGCCTCTGTTCTTTGTCGAGAGCCCTGGGGCCGTTTTGCGGTACAATCATCTCACCTTGGGTCTCTGGGAGGTGTCATGCTCATCCACAACATCAGCCAGTTGCTCACCATCCCCGGCCCGCCGCAGCGGGGCCGCCGTTTGGGTGACCTGGGCCTCATCCCCCAGGGGGCCGTGCTTCTCCGCGAGGGACGCATTGCCGCCGTAGGCCCCGAAGCGGAGTTGTTGGCCGCTTACCCCCACGAGGAGCGCTTCGATGCCGGCGGCCGGGTGGCCCTGCCCGGCTTCGTCGACCCCCATACCCATATGCTCTGGGCGGGCGACCGGGCCTTTGAGTTCGAAATGCGCATTCAGGGCAAATCCTACATGGAAATCCACCAGGCGGGTGGGGGCATTTTGAACACCGTGCAGGCGGTACGCGCCGCTTCGGTGGAGCAGTTGATGGCCGCCACCCGCCCCCGCCTGCGTCGGGCGTTCACCCACGGAAGCACCACCATCGAAGTTAAGACCGGCTATGGTCTGACTACCGCCGACGAACTCAAAATGCTCGAGGCCATCCTGCGCCTGGATGCCGAAGGCCCGTGGGAACTCATCCCCACCTTTCTGGGCGCGCACGCCATCCCGCCGGAGTTCCAGGGGGATCCTGCTGGGTACACCGACCTGGTCTGCGAAGAGATGCTCCCGGCGGTGAAGGCCTGGTGGGAGGAGCATGCCCCCCGGCGTCTGCTCCCTTTTGTGGATGTGTTTTGCGAGACCGGGGTCTTTGATCTGGAGCAGACCCGGCGCATTCTGGAGACCGCCCGCGCGCTGGGTTTTCCCCTCAAGGTGCATGCCGACGAGTTCGACAACTTGGGCGGCGCGGCGATGGCCGCACAACTGGGCGCGACCTCAGCTGACCACCTGGTCACCACCTCGGCGGAGGACATTCGCACCCTGGCCGCCTCCGACACGGTGGCCGTGGCGCTGCCTTGCACCCCCTTTGGCCTGGGCGACCCGCACTACACCCCGGCTCAGGCCATCCTGGAAGCCGACGGGTTGCTGGCCCTGGCCACCGATTGCAACCCCGGCCCCGCGTGGTGCGAAACCATGTCCTTTGCCGTGGCTCTGGCCTGCCGCACCCTGCGGCTCATCCCGGCGCAGGCCATCGTGGCCGCTACCCTCAACGCGGCGGCGGCCGTGGGCGCGGCCCACCGCCTGGGCTCCCTCGCTCCCGGCTTTCAGGCGGATCTCCTGCTGCTCGATGTGCCCGATTACCGCCATCTGGGGTATCGCATCACGGGCAACCTGGTGGCCTGGGTCTTCAAACGCGGGCGTCCGTATCGCGTCGAGCAAATCCTCTCGCTCTGAAGCGTCCCGTAGGAGGCTGGAAATGGTTGGTACCCTGACCGCTTCGCTCCCCACTTTGCTCCTGGCCGTGTTGGGCCTGATTGTGCTCTGGCTGCTGCTCAGTTGGCTTTTGCGCCTGGCCTGGAAGGTCATCTCCTGTGGTTGTGTGGTCATCGTGATCTTTGCCCTGATCCTGTTGGGGGCGTATTTCCTGGGCAGGTAAGGCCATCCCGGACACGGCACCGCCCCCCGGACCCTGAGAGAATGCCCCGCCCGGGGGTGGTGCATCGCCCCGAGGGAGTGTCTCATGCTTACCCTGGACCAAGTGCGTACCTGGTACCCTGACGACCCCGTGCACGGCTGGGGGCACATCCTGCGGGTGTTGCGCCTGGCCGAGCGTCTCTGGCAGGCCGAAGGCGGTGATTGGGAGGTGCTGCGGGCCGCCGTGTTGCTCCACGACGCCCGGGATAGCCAGCACAACACCACCCGCACCGCCCATCACGAGGCCTCGGCCACCTTTGCCCGACGGGTGCTCCAGGCCGAGGACTGGCCTGAGGAACGCATCGCCGCCGTGGAGCACGCCATCCGGGAGCACCGTTTTCGCCGGGCCGGGCGGCCGGAGACGCAAGAGGCCCGGCTGCTTTTCGATGCCGATAAGTTGGACGCCATCGGTGCGGTGGGGGTGATGCGCAGCATCGCCCACGCCGTGCGCCACGGTCTACCGCCTTACGCGCCCCCCTCGGAGCGTTTCCTGCGCATCGGCGAACGGGAGCCCGGGGAGCCCCACAGCGCCTATCACGAGTATCTGTTCAAGTTGCGCCACCTGAAGGGCCGGCTGTACACCGCCACGGCGTGGGCCATCGCCGAGGCCCGGCACGCCCGCATGGCGGCGTATTTCGCGGCCCTGGCCGCCGAAAGCGAGGGCCGCGACCTTTACCCCGACGCCGGGGACGCCCTGGCCGCTCCGGCCGAAAGGCAGCCCGAAGCCCTTATCGGCCCGCTGCTGGTGGAGCGCGGCTGGCGGCTGGCCGTGGCCGAATCGTGCACCGGCGGGCTGCTGGGCCACCGCCTGACCAATGTCCCAGGCTCTTCGGCCTACTTCGTGGGTGGGGTCATCGCCTACGCCAACGAGGCCAAGATGCGCCTGTTGGGGGGCAGCGAGCAGACCTTGCTGCGCCATGGCGCGGTGAGCGAGCCGGTGGTGCGCCAGATGGCCGAGGGGGCTCGGCGGGCGCTGAGGGCCGAGGTGGCCCTGGCCGTCAGCGGTATCGCCGGGCCGGGCGGGGGCACCCCCGAAAAGCCCGTGGGCACGGTGTGGGTGGGGTTGAGCACCCCCGGGGGCACCTGGGCGCGGCGCTTCCGCTGGCCCCACGACCGCCTGGGCAACAAAAAGGCCAGCGCGCAGGCCGCGCTGGCGTGGTTGGTGGAGGTGTTGAGCCAGGGGGCAAGCCGCGGATAGCGCGGAGGGTGGGTTAGCCCTTCTTCGAGGCCAGAAAGCGCACCACCTCCTGGTGCACGGTGCTCAGGTGGTTTTTGAACGCCTGGGGCACCTCGCCCCGCTGCTGGTACTCAGCCACCAGGCGCGCCAGGGTCTCGGCCAGGTTTTGATCCACCAGCTGGGCGTTGCGTTCCAGGAGTTGTTGCCGCTGTTGGAGGTCGGGGGTGTTGACCAGGGCTTCCAGCAGGGCCACCTGGGGTGGGGGCGCGGCCACCTTCTGAAGGATGTCCAGCACTTGATTGAGGCGGGCGCTGCGTTGCAGGTCGCCTTTCTGGCGGGCGGCCTGCAGTTCTTGCTCCACCACGGTGAGGAAGAGGTCGTCCACTGCTGGGAGGACTTCGATGACCGCCTGCTCCAGGTTTTCGGCCGCCAGCACCTGTTCCAGGAGGTCGCGCACCGCCTGGAGGCGCGCCTGCACCTCTTTGTCGATTTCCTGGGTGAGTTCCAGCAGGCGCTCGCGCAACCGGCTCAGGCGCTCCTTTTCGTCGCCCTGGGCCTTTTCGATGCGTTCGCTCACTTTGGCGAAAAATTCGTAGTTTATAGCCGGCCGGGCCAGGCGCACCAACGCCTGCAGTCGGGTGTCGTTGGGGGCCTGCACCACCAGGTCCACCAGTTGGTCGAGGGTGGCGTTGGAGCCCAAATTCTGCAACGACTCCAGAGCCGCCTTGACCTCTTGCTCTTCGCGGCGTAGTTGCTGGCCGTAGGTGGCGTGCTCCAGCACCGCCTTTTGCACTTCCAGCAGTTGCTGGGCGCCTAAGCGGTCGCCCTGGGCCAGGTGGAGTTCCAGCAACTGGGCCAGCATGGCGAAGAAATTTTCGTCGATGAGGGCGTCTTCCTGGCGGATGATCTCCGCGCGGGCGTCGGCGGCCGCGCTCATCAGCCGCTGGATGAGCCGCAGGCGCTGCTCCTGGGCCTGGAGCATTTCCTTGGTGATGCCGTCGGCTTCCAGGATGCGCTCGATGAGCCGCTCGTAAGTGAGCATGGTCTGCGGCTGGAGTAGGTAGGCTTTCCGCTTCTCCGGCGGCAGGTGGTTGATGATCTGGTTGAGCAGGGGCCCGATGACCTTTTCCTGCTGGTCGCGGTTCATCCCCAGTTCCTGGGGCACATAGACCAGCAAGAGTTCTTTGTCCGGGTCATGGTAGACCAGCGGCGTGGCCAGAGGGCCCTGGAAACCGCAATGGGGGCATTGGGCGATGTTGACGGCCCCGCTGAGCAGCAACTCCTTGGCCCGGGGATCCTGGGCCAGGTCAAACACCTGGCGCACTTCGGCGAGGATGGGTTGCCGACAACGGGGGCACGCGATTTGCATTTTCGGCATGGACGGCTCCTGCGCGTACGGGTTTAAGCGGCTCAATCATACCGCGAAGTGGGGGGATTGTCCAATGAAGACGGTTTTGCCCGGTCTTCCCAGGGCGCATTCGGGATATAATGAGGATGTGGAACGCCAACCTCGCGCCAGGAGGGGATGACCATGGCGGTGGATGAGCGTGAGGCGTTGCTGCGGGTGGCCTGGGAGCGTGCCCTGGAGTGGGCCCTGGCGCTGGTGATCGGCATGGCGTTGGCCTGGGCGATCACGCTGACCGCACGCCAGCCACCGGGGCAGCCCATCCAGTTGCTGCCGCCGCCCACACCGCCGCCGCTGGTGGTGCATGTGGCCTGCGCGGTGATGGCGCCTGGGGTCTACGCGCTGCCTCCCGGTTCCCGCGTGGCCGATGCCATCCAGGCCGCCGGTGGTATGGCGCCCGAGGCGGCCGGGGAGGCGCTGAACCTGGCCGCGCCGTTGGAAGATGGGCAGTATGTTTGCGTGCCTTTTCGGGGCACCCCCACGGCCGACCCGGCAAACCACGCCCCTCCGGCGGCCCAACGGCTGAACATCAACACCGCCGACGAGGCCCAACTGGAAGCGCTGCCGGGCATTGGCCCCACCCTGGCCCGGCGGATTGTGGCCTATCGTGAAACCCACGGCCCCTTTGCCACAGTGGACGATTTGCTGGCCGTCTCCGGCATCGGGCCGACCCTGTTGGACAAACTGCGTCCCTGGATCACCACAGGGACAACGCCGTAGGCTGAACTCACTCTGGAGGATGTGATGACGCCGGAACCTTATGCGGGGGTGCTGGCCCGTTATGGGGCATGGTTGGACCTCCCGGAACATACCCGCCCCGTGACGCTGTTGGAGGGGAACACCCCTCTCATCCCCCTGCCGCGCCTGGCCGAGGAACTGGGCGGCGGGTTCGACCTGTACCTCAAGTACGAGGGCCTCAATCCTACGGGCTCCTTCAAGGACCGCGGGATGACGGCGGCGGTGAGCGAGGCCGTGGGGCGCGGCGCCCAGGCTGTGATTTGCGCTTCCACGGGCAACACAGCGGCCTCGGCCGCCGCCTACGCCGCCCGCGCGGGCGTGCGGGCCGTGGTGCTGGTGCCGGAAGGCAAGATCGCCATGGGCAAACTGGCCGGGGCACTGGCCTACGGCGCCCAGGTGGTCCAGGTAGGGGGCTCCTTTGACGACGCCCTGCGCCTGGTGGTCGAAATGAGCCAGAAGCACCCCCTGGCCCTGGTGAATTCCATCAACCCCTACCGCCTCGAGGGGCAGAAGACGGCGGCTTTCGAGATTTGCGACACCTTGGGCCGTGCGCCCGATTGGCTGTGCCTGCCCGTGGGCAACGCCGGGAACATCACGGCCTACTGGATGGGTTTTCGCCAGTACCACGAGGCCAGAGGAACGGGGTTGCCGCGCCTGCTGGGCGTGCAGGCCCAGGGCGCGGCGCCGCTGGTGGCGGGGCACTTCATCGCGCACCCGGAGACGGTGGCCACGGCCATTCGCATTGGCCGCCCGGCCCGCGGGGAGCAGGCGTTGCAGGCGGCGCGGGAGTCGGACGGGCGGATCGTCGCGGTGAGCGATGAGACCATCCTTGCCATGCAGCGGCGGCTGGCCGCAGAGGGGATTTGGGTGGAGCCAGCCTCGGCCGCCGGGCTGGCCGGGCTGGCCGCCGAGATCCGGGCGGGACGCCTGGACCCCAGGGGCAAGGTCATCGTGGCGGTAGGCACCGGCCACGGGTTGAAGGACCCTGACATCGTGCTGCGCCGCACGCCCACCATCGCCACCATCCCGGCCACGCTGGAGGCGTTGGAAGAGGCGGTGTTGGGATGAGCCGACGGATTGTGGTGCGCGTCCCGGCCACCACGGCCAATCTGGGGCCGGGGTTCGATGTGTTGGGCCTGGCGCTGGATTTGTGGAACGAGGTCGCGTTCACGGTGGAGGAAGAGGCCGCCGGGGCGCCGGGGCGCTGGGAGGCGGTCAACGAAGGCTTTGGCGCGGCGCACCTGCCCACGGATGCCGCTCATCTGGCGTTGCGGGCCTTTCGGGCGGTGTTCGAGCGCCTTGGGCGGCCGCTCCCAGCGCGGGTGTACCTGCACGCGCGCAACGCCATTCCCGTGGCGTCGGGGCTGGGGTCCAGCGCGGCGGCGGTGGTGGCCGGGGTGCTGGCTGCCAACGCCGCATTGGGCGAGCCCATGGCGGTCCCCGCGTTGCTGGCGCTGGCCACGGCCCTGGAAGGTCATCCCGACAATGTAGTCCCTGCCCTGCTGGGCGGGCTGACCGCCGCTTGGATGGGGCAAGGTGGCGCGCCGCAGGCCCTGGCGCTGCCGCTGGCCCCTGCGTGGCAGGATCGGGCCTGGCTGGCCGTGGCGGTGCCCCAGGTGGCCCTGCGCACCGTGGAGGCGCGGCGGGCCCTGCCCGCGCAAGTGCCCCATGCCGACGCCGTGTTCAACCTGTCTCGATTGGCGGTGCTGCTGGAGGCGCTGCGTCTGGGCCGGGAAGACTGGCTGGCCGAGGGTGTGGAGGACCGTTTGCATCAACCCTATCGCTGGCCCCTGCTGCCGGGTGCCGAGGCCGTGCGGCGGGCGGCGCTGGAGGCGGGGCTGACGCCGATCGTCTGCGTCGGCGAGACCCTGGCCGAGCGTCAGGCGGGTCAGACGCTGGAAGTGCTCACGTTCCAA
>DUEP01000111.1 GCA_011176535.1 Anaerolineae bacterium
GACTGCTTATCTACCCGGTAACAAGCGGTCGATCGTGGTGGGCCCTGGCGGGCGGACCTGGTTCTATAGCGAGGTCGCCCTGCTCACCGAGGACCTGCCCGCCGTGGTGCGCCGCGCCCTGCGCTACGCCAATCTCGACGCGACCACCGCCCGCCGCTACGCCGAGATCAATGAAGACGCCGACTTCGTGCGCGCCCGGCTGCCCGAGATGGGCCTGGTGGCCTTCGTGGCCGATGGCAGCCTGCTGCCCCGCCGCTCGGGCGTGGACGACCGCCCCCTGCCCGACGGGGTCCCCTTCCGCAGCCCCGAGCGCCTGCGCGTGACTGTGTACCTACCCAACGCCGGTCCGGTCACCGGGATGGGTGTGCCCCAGGGCGTCACCCTGATCGTGGGCGGCGGCTTCCACGGCAAGTCCACCCTGCTCGACGCCCTGGCCCTGGGCGTGTACAACCACAAGCCCGGCGAGGGCCGCGAGCGGGTGGTCACCGACCCCACGGCGGTGAAAATCCGCGCCGAGGACGGCCGCGCCGTGGCCGGGGTGGACATCAGCGCCTTCATCAACAACCTGCCCTTGGGCCGCGACACGGCCCGCTTCACCGAGAACGCCTCGGGGTCCACTTCTCAAGCGGCCAACATTATGGAGGCCTGGAGGTGGGCGCCCGCGTGCTGCTCATTGACGAGGACACAGCGGCCACCAATTTCATGATCCGCGACCGGCGGATGCAGGCCCTGATGGCCAAGGCCCACGAGCCCATCACCCCCTTCATCGACCGGGTGCGGCAACTTTACACCGAGCACGGCGTGAGCACGGTTCTGGTCCTGGGCGGCAGCGGGGATTACCTGGATGTGGCGGACACGGTGATCGCCATGGTGGCATACCGGCCCCAGGAGGTGACCGACCGGGCCCGGGAGGTGGCCCGGCAGTACCCCACGGGCCGCCAGCCGGAAGCCCAGGGGACCATCGCCGTGACCCCCAGGGTGCCCCTCCCCCATGGGGTGAACCCGGCCAAGGGGAGGCGCGAGGTGGCGGTCAAGCCCTACGGCGTGCGGGCGATGCAGTTCGGCCGCGAGACCATCGACCTGAGCGCCGTGGCCCAGTTGGTGCACGCCGACCAGACGCGGGCTATCGGCTTGGCCCTGGCCTACGCCGTGGAGCGCGGCTACCTGGACGGTCAGCGCACGCTGCGCCAGGCCTTGGAGGCCGTGCTGCAGGATGTGGCGCGGCAGGGGTTGGAGGTCCTCAGCCCCACGCGCTACCCCGTGGGCGACCTGGCGGCCTTTCGCCTGGCCGAGTTGGCCGCCGCGTTGAACCGCCTGCGCACGCTGCAGGTGAAGGCGTGAGCGTCCCTCGAGGCGCAATTTGACTTCATGCCCCGACCCGTTTATACTTACACTACCACAATTCACCTTTTGGATGGAGGAGAAGTATGGAGCGCCCTTGGTTTAAGTTTTATGATGAGGGGGTGCCGCGTCACATCGACTACCCCCAGGTCCCGGTCCATTATTTCTTGGAGGAAAGTGCCCGTAAATATCCGGACCGGGCGTGCACCATTTTCAAGGGGGCGGTGATCACCTATCGAGAGATGAACGAACTGACGGATCGCCTGGCCGCAGGGCTGGTCGAGTTAGGGGTGAAAAAGGGCGATCGCGTCGGGTTGTTCATGCCCAACACGCCGCAGTTTGTCATCGCTTACTTTGCCATTCTCAAAGCCGGCGGCGTGGTGGTAGCTACCAACCCGCTGTACACGCCCCGGGAGATCATCCACCAAGCCAACGATGCGGGCATTGAGTACATGGTGGTGATGAGCAACTTCTATCGGCGCATCAAGGAGGTGCAGTCCAAGACGAAGATCAAGCGCCTGGTGGTGACGAACCTCAAGGAGACCCTGCCGCCGGTGCTGCGCTTCCTCTTCACTTTGACCAAAGAGAAGAAGGGCGGCTTTCGGGTCATCTTGCAGGACGATGATGTGTGGATGCAGGACCTCATCGCCAAGCATTGGCCTGAGGAGCGACCGCAAATCGAGATTACCCCCGAGGATGTGGCCCTTTTCCAGTACACGGGAGGGACCACGGGCCTTTCGAAAGGGGCGGTGGTGCTCCACCGAAATGTGGTGGCCAACGCCTTGCAGATCCGCTACTGGATGCCCAACCTGGAAGAGGGCAATGAAGTGGTGCTCATGGCCATCCCTCTCTTCCATGTGTACGGCATGGTCGCCGGGATGCACTTCGCTTTGGCCACCGGTGCCTCGTTGGTGATGATCCCCGACCCTCGCAATTTGAAGGACATTCTGACCAGCATCGAGAAGTATCGTTGTTCCATCTTCCCCGGCGTGCCCACGCTGTACAACGCCATCAACAACAATCCCGATGTCCAGGCCGGCAAGTACGACCTCAGCAGCATCAAGGCCTGCATCTCGGGCTCGGCGCCGTTGCTGCGCGAGACCAAGGAGAAGTTCGAAGCGCTGACCGGGGGCAAGGTGTTCGAGGGGTACGGCCTCTCCGAGGCGCCCACGGCCACGCATTGCAATCCCTTGCTGGGCGAGAACCGCACCGGCTCCATCGGTTTGCCGTTGCCGGATGTAGATGCCCGCATCGTCAGCCTGGACGACGGCGAGACCGAATTGCCCCCAGGCGAGGTGGGCGAGTTGATCATCCATGGGCCGCAGGTGGCCAAGGGCTACCACAACATGCCCACCGAAACGGCCAACACCTTCCGCCAGCGCAACGGTGAGGTCTGGCTTTACACCGGCGACATCGCCTACATGGATGAGGATGGCTACTTCTACATCGTGGACCGCAAGAAAGAGGTGATCAAGCCGGGCGGTTATCAGGTCTGGCCGCGCGAGGTGGAAGAGGTGATCAAAGAGCATCCCAAGGTGCTCGAGGTGGGCGTGGCTGGCATCCCCGACCCCTATCGTGGTGAGACGGTGAAAGCCTGGGTAGTGGTCAAACCGGGAGAAACCCTCACCGAAGAGGAAATCAAGCAATGGTGTCGTGAACGGCTGGCCCCCTTCAAAGTGCCCACCCATGTGGAGTTCCGCGACGAGTTGCCCAAGACCACGGTGGGGAAGATCCTGCGGCGGGAGTTGGTTCGGCAACACATTGAGGCCGAATCCAAGAAGCAGGCCGACGCATAGGCCCACGGCTTACCTGGCATGACAAGCCCTGGCAGGTTTTCCTGCCAGGGCTTTTTCGCTGCTCATGGGCAGGAATGCAACGAGGCCAGGCAGATGCCTGCCCGGCCTCAAGGGGGGACGCGCTTTGTGCTTTGATGTTTAGGCCGCTTTGGGCTGCGGCGTGACGCGCTTGGTCACCGGGGGCGGGAAGATGGCCTCGAATTCTTCGCGGGTCAGAGTTTCCACTTCCAACAGCCGCTGGGCGATGGCGTCCAGTTTGTCGCGGTATTTCTCCAGGATGGACTTGGCCTCGGTGTAAGCCCGGTTGACCAGTTGGCGCACCTCGGCGTCGATTTGCTCGGCCACCGCCTCGGAGTAGTCCCGCTGCTCGGCAATTTCCTTGCCCAGGAAGACCAACTCTTCTTTTTTGCCATAGACCAGCGGGCCCAGGGTCTCGCTCATCCCTAAGCGGGTGACCATGGTGCGGGCCAGTTGGGTGACCCGCTCCAGGTCGTTGGCCGCGCCCGAGGTGATGTCGTCGAACACCAGTTCCTCGGCGGCGCGCCCGCCCAGCAGGCCCACCATGTCGGCGAACAGTTTGCGCCGGGAGACCAGCATGCGGTCCTCTTCGGGTAGGGCCAGGGTGTAGCCCCCTGCCGAACCGCGGGCGATGATGGACACCTTGTGCACCGGGTCGGCTTCGGGCAGGGCGTGCATGACCACGGCGTGCCCCGCCTCGTGGTAGGCGATGATGCGTTTTTCTTCGGGGCTGATAATGCGGCTCTTGCGCTCCGGCCCGGCGATGATGCGCTCGATGGCTTCTTCCAGTTCGGCCTGGCCGATGGCTTTCTTGCCCTGCCGGGCGGCCAGGATGGCGGCCTCGTTGACCAGGTTTTCCAGGTCGGCGCCGACGAAGCCCGGGGTGGCGCTGGCAATGGCGCGCAGGTTCACGCCCGGCTCCAGGGGCTTGCCGCGCACATGCACTTTTAGAATGGCTTCCCGCCCGCGGATGTCCGGGCGATCCAGCACCACGCGCCGGTCGAAGCGACCGGGGCGCAGCAGGGCCGGGTCGAGGATGTCCGGGCGGTTGGTGGCGGCGATGACGATGATGTTCGTGTCGGTGTCAAAGCCGTCCATCTCCACCAGCAACTGGTTGAGGGTCTGTTCGCGTTCGTCGTGGGAGCCACCCAGACCGGCGCCCCGATGGCGGCCTACGGCGTCGATTTCGTCCACGAACACGATGCAGGGGGAATGCTTGCGCGCCTGCTCGAACAGGTCGCGCACCCGGCTGGCGCCTACGCCGACGAACATCTCCACGAATTCAGAGCCGGAGATGGAAAAGAAAGGCACCCCGGCTTCCCCAGCCACGGCCTTGGCCAGCAGCGTCTTCCCCGTGCCGGGCGGCCCGACCAGTAGCACCCCTTTGGGAATGCGGGCACCCAGGGCGATGAATTTCTGCGGTTCCTTGAGGAACTCTACCACTTCTTTGAGTTCTTCTTTGGCTTCTTCCACGCCGGCCACATCGTCAAAGGTGACCAGAGGGCGGTCGCCGGTGAACATCCGGGCGCGTGAGCGGCCGAAGTTGAGCGCCGCGTTGTTGCTCCCCTGCGCCTGGCGGAAGATGAACCAGAACATCACTGCCACCAAGATGACCGGCACCAGGTTCATCAGGTAAAAGGCGATGTTGCCCCAGGGGCTGGTGGGCTTGATCTCGATTTTCATCCTCTTGGGCGAGAGGTCCTCGGTCGTCACACCCAAATCGAGCAACTGGCGCACTAAGGTGTCGGTGGCCTCCATGTAAGCGACCCGTCGGTCACCGTTCTTGTAGGTCACCGTCAGTTTGGTGTCGTCCACCACAATGCGGGTCACCTGGCCGCTTTTGATATCCGCCGCCACTTGATTGATGGTCAGGGGCTCGGTTTGGGAACTGGCCTGGCCGGAGTAACTGTACCAGACCAGGAACATGATCATGGCAAAGAGAAACAGATACAAGGCACTGGATGTCCGATTGCGCGATTTCACACTACGGCCTCCGTTTTTTCTGAAAAATTTGACGCATACTGTGGGGTATTATACCAGCACCCATGTCCCCTGGAGGGTTGGATTTCACCTTTTGAGCGCCTTTGAGGGGCCTGGGACAAGCCCGCCTCACCCCCTGCGAACGTCGCCCAACAGGGCGCGGCGCTTTCCTCTTTTCTGGCCCTTGCGCAGAGAAGGTAAGAGGGAGGGGATCACGCCTGCCCTTCCTGACCGTCTTCCTTGCCCCCGGGCTGGCCCGTCAACCCTTTGGTGATCTTGGTGCGCCGGATGAGCAGGGTGCTTTGGCTCCCCTGGGTGTCTTTCGGGCCTGGGGAGGGGATTCCGCTCAGGGGGCGGGTGCTCCGCTGGCTATAGGTGACTTCCACCCCGGCGAAGGAGATACGATCCCCGGGATAGATGACCGCCCGTTGGATGGGGTTTCCGTTGACTTGAGTGCCCCCGGTGGAGCCCAGATCGATGAGCATGTAGTTGCCTCGAAACAGGCGCAGTTGGGCGTGCCGGCGGGAGACCCGCGGGTCGCCGAGCACCAGATCGTTGTCCGGCCGGCGGCCGATGTGGATCAGAGGCTTGAGCAGGGGAAACACCTGCGTGCCTTCAATGAGCAGATACGCCCGCCGGGGGAGGCTCATGTCGGGAGGGGGCAGCGGAATCCCCCGCAGGTTCTCGTGCTCCCTGTGCAGGGCCTGGATGTCCAGCGCATTGCCGCGGGAGGCCGGCTGGACCTCCACTTTGGGCAGCATGGGGAAGACCCCTTTGATCTCCTGTCCGAGCCAGTGGATGGCCTGGGCCACTTCGTCGGCCAGCCCACGCTGTTCGCGGAAGGCTTGCAGCCAGGGGTCACCCAGGTGGAGCACGAACAGGGTGGGGGCGATGGGCGGGGTGGGTTCCCATTGGGTCTGCTCGATGAGCGCTTCAACCAACCGCTGGCGCAGGGGTTCTTCCTGGGGAATCTTGCGCCACACCTGGGAGGTTTGGTAGGCCAGCACCCGCTGGAGGTATTCCATCCGTGCGGCGGTAGGCTTTTGATGGATACTCATGTGCGTCCCCTCCTGCTAATAGACGAATTCCCGGATGTCGTAACGGCTGATACGCGGGCCTTGCCCGGGGGGAAAGCGTAGCCCCTGGCGAATGGCTTGTTCTTGCGCCCGCAGGTCGGCAAAGCCCAACGGCTGGAGGTCTGGGGCGGCGGCCTGCCGGGCGTACTCCATCCCCGGCGAGACCACCAGGTCGGAGAAGTAGAGCAGATCCTTCCGCTCCAGAGGCATGGCGTTGAGCAGGGCCACGGTATCCCGGATGTGTGCCTGGGCGAAGCGGGCGCCCCCGGCCCCCAGCAAGATGATGAGCCCCACGGCCACTCCTCCGGCTTTGATGGCCCGCACGGTGGTCAGCACATCCTCAGGCCCGCCGGGCTTTTGCAAGAACCGCAGCAGGGGCCCGTGACCGCTTTCCATGCCGATGTACACCCGCCGGAGGCCTAGAGCGGCCAGAGCGGCGTAATCCTCCGCAGATTTGCGACGCCCGCTGAAGCCGTCTAGGAAGGCATACACCGGCGCGAAGGCCGGTTCGGGGAAGACCTGGTGGGCGATGGTGAGCAGGGCGGTCAGCCGTTTGGTGGGGATCACCAGGGCGTTGGCGTCGCCCAGGAAGATGCCCCGCCTTATGGAAAGCCCATCACCCAGGAAGGCGCGGACCGCTTCGGCGTGGGCGCGAAAGGCCTCGGGGCGCCTGACCCGATAGGGCCGATCGCGGTAAAAGGTGCAGAAGGTGCAGGTATTGAAAGGGCAGCCTTCGGCCGCCTGAAGCACCAGGGCCAGATATTGGTCCGGCGGCAGGATGCCGATGGGCCGATACACCTGCGCAAAGCGTTGAGCGTCGGCCTGGGCGTCGAACGCCAGTGCGCGCTGAAGGGTGCGTTGGCCCAGGGGCGAGAGAGGAGGGTGGAGGTGGGCCTCTCCGTTCTGCAACGCCTGAGCCAGGTCACGCAACAGTTGGCGGGCGCGTTCCTCAATGGCGTGGGTTTCAGGCGGATGCAGCCAGCGCCGTTGGCGGGGCTGGCCCGGGGGGCGCCACTTAGCCAGCATGCGCCCGTCCAAGGCACGGCGGTAGGTCACGCCCTCGAAGAGGACCGACCAGAGGCGGCCGGCGTGGTCGTAACTGACCACCTGCACGGCTTCTCCCGGCGGACTCACCTCCACGGTGAAACTGCCGGGCTTGACGCTCACGGCCAGCCGCCGCTCGCCCCAGGTTCCGGTGCTTACCATGGAGGTATTGTACTACGGACGGTCACGCTACGGCGACGCTGCGAGCCTGCAGCCAGGAGCGGGCAGGCTCTTCGTAAAAGGCGATGAAGCGCCCGCTCCATTCCCGGGGCGCGGCCAGGGCGATGTGGGCCACGGTGCGCCCCACCCCCTCGGGGTCATGCAGCCGCCCCTGGGTTTTGTACCCGACGAAACGCTGGTGAAGTTCCGGGGGCATGACGCGCTGGCCCTGCTCGCGGATGAAGGTCTGCATATCGGTATCCACCACGCCGGGGCGGAAGGCCAGGGTGGTGACCTGGGGCTCCTCCACGGCCAGCACGGCGGCCAGATGGTTCAGGGCGGCTTTGGCGGTGCAGTAGGCGCCCCAGGTGGGGTAAGGGTGCACCGCCGCGCCGCTGGAGATGAGCACCAGGCGGCCTTGCGCTTCCCGCAGGAGGGGCAGGGCGGCGCGTGCCAGGCTGACCGCGCCAAAGAAGTTGACCGCCCAGTTGGCCTGCCAGGCTTCCAGGTCGGCCTGGGCCACGGGGGCGAGCGGGGCCAGCACGCCGGCGTTGTGCACCACGGCGTCGATGCGGCCATAGTGGCGTTGGGCCGCCTCGACCATGCGCCGGGCCGTCTCCGGCTGGCCGATGTCGCCGGGGACGATCTGGACATTCACCCCGCGCTGGTGCGCCTCGGCAGCCACGGCCTGCAATTTTTCCTCCGAACGGGCGTTGAGCACCAGTTGGGCACCTAACTCGGCGGCGGCCAGGGCGATGCCGCGCCCCAGGCCCCGTGAGGCGCCGGTGAGCAACAGGACGGGCGGAGTTCCCATGGGTCTGTTCCTCCTGTCTGGGAGAAGGTTTCCTCGGGCGGGCACGGTCTGGTGGGTGCGGTGCGGCCAGAGGGATCCGGCAAAGCGCTTTTGGAGGGGAGGTTCAGGCCCGCAGGATGCGGTCCTTTCACACGTTCTCCCCTCCGCGCCGGTAACGGTAAAAAGGAAAGCAGGGCCAGGTAAGTGAAGGCGGTGATGATCAGGGGGTGTCCCATTGGTGGTCGTCTTCCCGGCCAAACAGGGTCCACAGGATGAGGGAGAGGGCGATGTTGAGCCAGGCGCGTTGGGGCCCAAAGCCGGGGAAGGGCTCCCCCAGCAGGGGGGCGAGCGTCAGGCCCACCCAGGACAAAACGAAGACGCTCCACAACAGCAGCCAGACCAAAAGGAAGAGGGGACCTGCCGACCGAAAAAGGGCTGCAGGTTTTTCAGGAACCCCTGGCGGATTTCGGCCCAGGAAGTGTACATGCGGGTGGCCACGCGGCGGCGCAGGTCAGCGTGGAGCACCTGCCATCCCTGGCGCACGGCCAGGCGGGCCAGGGCCACATCTTCGATGACCTCGCCCCGTACTGCCTTGTAGCCGCCCATGTGCCGGTAGACGCTGCGGCGAAAGGCCAGGAATTGCCCCACGGCCACGGCCAGGGCGGGGAGACGTAGCCAGCGGTTGAGCCAGTGGGGCAGAATAGCCCGCATGCCCAGGCGGATGAAGGGCAGGCTGAGCCGTTCGGCCGGGGTTTCCATCACTTGGTAGGGCAGGCCGGAGAGTACATCGGCCTGGGTGGCGTGCATCCAGGCCACGGTGAGGCCCGCGGCGTCGGGATGCAACACGGTGTCGGCATCGACGAAGAGCAGGATGTCGCCGTGGGCGGCCTGAGCCAGTTGATGGCAGGCCCAGTTCTTGCTCAGCCAACCGGGGGCAAGCCCCCCTGCAACACGGTGAGTTGAGGGTACCGCCGTTGCAACTGGCGCAGGAGGTGCCCGGTGCCGTCGGTGCTCTCGTCGTCGTCGTCGAGCACCAGGATTTCCAGGTTGCGGTAGCGTTGGGCGACCAGGGATTCGATGTAGAGGGTGATGCGCTGGGCTTCGTTGCGCGCGGGTACCAATACCGACACCAGCGGGCCCTGGCGGCAGGGGCGGATGCCTTCCAGGAAAGGTGCCACCCAGGCGTTCAGGGCTCCGTTGAGCAGTAAGGCGGCCAGCAGGGCCAGCCCCAGGGTTTGCCACCAGGTGACCCAGGTCGCGATCATGCACATCCTCGGCGGAGAGGGTGGCCCAGCCGTCTTCCCTGGGCTGGGATGGGGAGGCGTCGTGCCTAAGCGTGCAGGCGGGCTTCGATGGCGCTCTTCAATTCGTTCAGCAGGTCGGCTTCCACGGCCTGCTTGGCTGCCCGCAGGGCGCTGGTGATGGCCACCGGCCCGGAGCGGCCATGGCCCACGAGGACCAGGCCGTTGATCCCCAGCAGCGGAGCGGCCCCAATTTCATCTGGGTTGAGCATGGATTTCAGCGTATCGAAAGCCGGTTGGGCCAGCAGGGCCCCGATTTTTGTGCGCCAGGAGCTCAGCATGGCTTCTTTGAGGGTTTCGATGAGCAGTTTGACCACCGCTTCGCTGCCTTTGAGCAGCACATTGCCGGTGAAACCGTCGGTGACCACCACATCGACTTCTCCGCCGAAAAGTTCCTTGCCCTCTACATTGCCGATGAAGTGAAGGCCGCTTTCGGCCAGCAGGGGGTAGGTGGCCTTGACCAGATCGTTGCCTTTGCCGGGCTCCTCACCGTTGGAGAGCAGGCCCACGCGGGGGTTGCTGACGCCCAGCACCTTTTCGGCGTACACCGAGCCCATGATGGCGAACTGTACCAGGTACTCCGGCTTGCACTCGGCGTTGGCGCCGATATCCAGCACCACGCAATGGCCCCGCCGGGTGGGAAAGAGGGCGGTCAGGGCGGGACGCTTGACGCCGCGAATGCGCCCTAAGCGGAAGAGGGCGTTGGCCATGGCCCCTCCGGTGTTCCCGGCGGTGACAAAAGCGTCGCCTTCGCCTTTCTTGAGCAACTCCATGCCCACGGCCATGGAGTTCTCGGCCTTACGCCGCGCCGTTTCGGCGGGTTTGTCGGTCATTTCCAGCACCTCGGGAGCGTGGACGACGGTGATGCAGGCACCGCTGGTGTCCAGCGCTTCCAGGCGGGGACGCAGTTCCTCTTCGCGCCCCACGAGGATGACCTCGATGCCGTAGCGGCGTGATGCCTCAATCGCGCCCTGTACTTCCGGGTCAGGATGGTGATCGCTGCCCATGGCGTCCAGGATAATCCGCATGGCCTTGCCTCCTGCCAGTGATGGGCTGGTTTGGGATGGAGCCCGACAGCAAGTGGGATGGGACTCACCTTAGTTTAACACAAACCGTCGCCGGTAGTGATAAAATAGCCGTTACCCTTCTTCCTGCCCTGAAACGGGGCGCGAAGCGCCTCCGAAGGATGGCATCTCAGGCGAGGGGAGAGGAAAGGCGGGGGTGAAAAATCCCTTTTGCGGAGATAGGCCCATGACCGAAACCCAAGGTTTTCGACTCACCCGACCCAGCCCCACGGTGCAGGTTCATCTGCCCGATGGCCGGACCATCGAAGGGCCGCGCGGGGCGCCCATTGAAGCCTTCTTGCAGACGGTGGCCGATTCGTTCCCTGCGCCGGTGGTGGGTGCCGTGGTCAACAACTACCTGCGGGAACTCACCTACCCCATCGAGCAGGAAGCCGAGGTGCGTCCCATCACCATGGCCGACGCCGACGGCGCCCGGATTTACCGCCGGTCGCTGGTCTTCCTGTTGGAGGTGGCCTTCGCCTCCATGTTCCCCGAGGCCGCCCTCACGGTGGATCATTCGTTGGTCTCCGGCGGGTATTTTTGCCGCGTGGATGGCCGGAACATGCTTTCGCCGGATGAACTGCGGGCCCTGGAAGCCCGCATGCGCGGACTGACCGAAAAGGATCTGCCTATCGAGCGGCGGGAAGTGCCTCTGACCGAAGGGATCGAATACTTCCGCCAGCGCGGGCAGGAGGACAAGGTGCGCCTGTTGCGCCACCGCAAGAAGAACTACCTCACCCTGTACTGCCTGGACGAGTATTGCGACTACCTCCATGGGTACATGGTGCCTTCCACGGGGTATTTGCGCTGGTTTGCTTTGCGCCCCATGAGCACGGGGTTCGTGCTTTCCTACCCCCGACGCCATCGGCCGGTGGAGGTGCTGCCCCTGGAGCAGCCCAACAAGTTGTTGCAGACCTTCCAGCAGTATGGCGACTGGCTGCGTCGGTTGGGCATCAGCACCGTTGGGGCGCTTAACGACGCGGTGATTGATGGCCGATTCCAGGAAATCGTCCTGGTTTCTGAAGCGCTGCACGAACAGCGCATCGCCGAGATCGCCGCGATGATTGCTGACCGGCGCGACGAGGTGCGGGTGGTGCTCATCGCCGGGCCATCGTCTTCCGGAAAGACCACCTTCTCCAAACGGCTGGCGGTGCAACTGCTGACCCACGGTATCTCCCCCTTTCCCCTGGAAATGGACAACTATTTTGTGGATCGGGAACTCACCCCCCGCGACGAAAACGGGAATTACGATTTCGAACATGTGGACGCGCTGGACCGTCGGTTTTTGGCCGCGCATTTGCAGCGCCTGATTCAGGGAGAGCGGGTGCGGTTGCCCCGGTACAACTTCCGCCTGGGGCGTCGAGAAGAGGGAGAAGAAGTGCAACTGGCCCCAGGCCAGTTGATCATCCTTGAGGGCATCCATGGGATGAACCCGGACCTGCTCCCCGGCTTTCCGCGCGAGCGCACCTTCCGCATCTATGTTTCGGCCCTCACCCAACTCAACCTCGACCGCCACAACCGCGTCTCCACCACCGACACCCGTCTGCTGCGACGCATCGTGCGTGACGCCCGCGACCGGGGGTATTCCGCTCGTGAGACCATCGCCCACTGGGAGATGGTGCGGCGGGGCGAAAAACGCTGGATCTTTCCCTTCCAAGAGGAGGCCGATGTGATGTTCAACTCGGCCTTAGTGTATGAACTGGCCGTGCTCAAGCCGTATGCCGAACCGTTGCTGTTGCAAATCCCGCCCAGCACGCCGGAGTGGATCGAGGCCAAGCGTTTGCTGGCCCTGTTGGAGTGGTTCGAGCCCGCGCCGGCCGATTGGGTGCCCGACGATTCGCTATTGCGCGAATTCATCGGCGGTTCCATCTTGCGGCGCTTCACCCTTTGGCGTACTTCCCGAGGCGATGTATGAGCGGCCTCTTCCCTGTCACGCGACACCTTCCCCTCTGGCTGGGGCGGGTGGCGCTGCTGCTGGCGGCGGCCCTGTGGGTGTGGGCAAGCCGCACCACCCCGCAGGCCGTAACCCAGGGGCAGGTGCCCGCGCCCCAGGTGGGCTTTCTGGCCCCGGATTTCATCCTGCCCACCTTGGAGGGCGGCTCCCAGGCGCTGAGCGACCTGCGCGGGCAGGTGGTGGTGCTCAATTTCTGGGCCTCCTGGTGCCCGCCGTGCCGCGCTGAGATGCCCACCCTGGCCCGCGTGGCGCAGGAATACGCCCCCAAAAGGGTGACCGTGCTGGCCATCAACGCCACGGCCAGCGATTCCTCTGAGGCGGCCCGGCGTTTCCTCGCCGAGATAGGCGTCACCCTGCCCGTGGTGCTGGATCTGGACGGTCAGGTGGTGCAGACCTATCGCATCAGCGCCTTTCCGACCACCTTCTTCGTGGATGCCCAGGGCGTCATCCGCGACATCGTGGTCGGCGGGCCTTTGAGCGAGGCTTCCCTGCGCGCCCGTCTGGATGCGCTCATCCAGGAGGTGCCCTGATGCTTCCTGTGCTGCATCTTGGTCCTTTGGCCCTGCGCACCCCGGGCCTGCTCTGGCTGTTGGGCCTTTACCTGGGGCTCACCTGGGCCGATCGCCGGGCGCCCCGCCTGGGCCTCACACCGAACCATCTGGACAACCTCACGGTAGGGGGGCTGATCGTGGGGGTGGTGACGGCCCGCCTGGGGTACATCCTGGGGCATCTGGGGGCCTTTCCCACGCTCAAAAACTGGTTGGCCCTCGACCCGGCCCTGCTCGACCCCTGGATGGCGGGGGTAGGCGTCTTCGTCTTCGTCGCGGCGTACCTTCAGCGGCACCAACTGACCTGGGGCGCCGTGCTGGACGCCCTGGCCCCCTTAATGGTTTCCCTGGCCCTGACCTCTGCCCTGGCCTCCCTGGCCGCGGGCACGGCCTTTGGCCTCCCGACGAACCTGCCCTGGGGGATCCGCCTGGCCGACGGGGTGAAGCGTCACCCAACCCAGGTGTACGTCTTCTTGGGGTACGGCCTGCTGGCCCTGGACCTCTGGGGCTGGGGCCGTGGCCGGGGTTGGGTGCTGGCCCCCGGGGTTCCCGGTGCCCTGTTCTGGCGCACCGTGGCCGGGCTGGCGGGGTGGCGGTTGTTTGTCGAGGCCTGGCGCGGGGATAGCGTGCTGGTGTTGGGCGGCCTGCGGCAGGCTCAGGTGGCCGCCTGGCTGGTGCTGGCCGTGAGCCTGGCGGTGTTGACCGGTTTGGAGCGGAAAGCACGGGCCCGCGAGGCTGCAGAGGCGCAAAGAAGAGAGGTATAATTGTGGTAGAAACTCTCTCGGAGAAGTTGCCATGTCCCCTGCCAAGGACGTGTTCGAAATTTGCACCTTTCAGGATTTGGTCTCGGCCCTGCGTGTCCGCCCCGAGTGGCGCGAAGAGTTGCGCCCCCCGATTCTCACCGATGAATTGATGGACCTGCCCCGCAAGTTCGATGCCTTTGTGCAGGGCGAATTTCGCCCTCTGCAGCGCGATGTCACGACCCTCAAGCAAGATGTCAAAACCCTTAAACAGGATGTTGAGACCCTCAAACAAGATGTGGAGGTCCTGAGAAGAGGGATGTGGAGGTTCTCAAACAGGATGTCGGGCTTTTGAAGCGAGATGTGGTCGTGCGAGGACGCCTCAAAACCGGGGAAGAGGGCGTTTTGGTTGCGGAAGTCTCCCATGTGGTGGATATCCACGATGTAAAGTGGGCCGCTTGGCGGGCTCGGGTGGTGGCCAGAGCCTTGGGGATCCCGGCGGTTTCGGTGGTGTTGGGGCTGACCATGACGCAGGGGGGCCGCCAGGCCGTCGAGGAACGGCATGTGCTGAGCGTCATCGTAGCCGAAGGGTAGGGGAGGTAGAACGGAACGTGACTGAGACTTCATCTCTCCAGGGCAAGCGGGTCCTCGTCACCGGCGGCGCGCGGCGGGTGGGGCGAATGCTCAGCCTGGCCGCAGCCTCGCTGGGCGCCGAGGTCCTCATCCATCACGGGCATTCCCCCGAAGCCGCCGCCGAGACGGCGCGCCTGGTGGAGGCCGCGGGAGGGCGCGCGCGTGTGTTGCAGGCCGACCTGGGCGACCCTGCCCAGGTGGACGCTTTGATGGCGCAGGCCCTGGCCGAGGGGCCTCTGTTTGCCCTGGTGAACAGCGCAGCCCTCTTTGAGCCGCTGGATTGGGCGCACACCGACCGCGCGGCATGGGCGCGCCACATGCACATCAACCTGGAAGCCCCCTTCTTTCTCAGCCAGGCCTTCGCGCGTGCCCTGCCGCCCTACGCTCACGGGCGCATCGTGAACATTCTGGATTGGCGCGCCTTGCGCCCCGGCGCGGATCATCTGCCCTACACGGTGAGCAAGGCGGCCTTAGCCGCGCTGACCCGCTCGCTGGCCCTGGCCTTGGCGCCGCGGATTACCGTCAACGGCATCGCCTTGGGCGCCGTGCTGCCTCCGGCCGATGGCAGCGGCAAGGGCGTGCTCAGGCATGTGCCGGCAGGGCGTCAGGCCAAGGCCGACGAGGTGGCCGAGACGCTGCGCTTTTTGCTCACCGGCCCGGCTTATATCACTGGCGAAATCATCCATCTGGACGGGGGGCGACATCTGGTGTGAGCAGGGGCCTTGCGGTATAATTGGCGCGGCAAGACATCTGCCCCCGTAGCTCAATGGACAGAGCGCCGGACTTCGAATCCGTAGGTTGCGCGTTCGAGTCGCGCCGGGGGCACCTGAATATGGGTATCTTGGGGGCGTGTCCCCCCACATATAGGGGTGCAGGGGCTTGATTGAGCTACTTGCACCCCCATGTGTGTATCATGGATGCCTTTAAGTTGCCATTGGCGTGGGTTGGCTAACGTAACATTTGCGCATCAGACGCGGAAGCACAAAAAACGGCCATGTTTTGCGCGTTTTTCTGCGCCCCTGGGGGGCAGGGCTTGGCGGAAGACGCAGCACCTGGCCCGCAAAGGCACTCCAAGCGGTGCA
>DUEP01000112.1 GCA_011176535.1 Anaerolineae bacterium
CGCTGGCCGTGCCCCCGGCCGAGGCCCAGGCCCGCCGCGAGGCGGTGGCCCCGGCCCGCTTTCCCCAGGCTCTGGCCCGCCGCCAGGCCGTGCTCGACGCCCTGCTCCGCGCGGGGGATCCTTTAGACGCCGCCTGGCTCTACGCCGAAACCGGCGCTACCCTGGCTGACCTCA
The DNA here is from genome assembly GCA_011176535.1 of Anaerolineae bacterium. Lineage (NCBI taxonomy): Bacteria > Bacillati > Chloroflexota > Anaerolineae > Anaerolineae bacterium. The sequence goes on from DUEP01000112.1 coordinate 175, forward strand.
AAGCCCTGGAAAAGCAAGGCCTTATCCGCTTAGGCGAAGCCCCCCGCTGGCGCGACCCCCTGGCCGACGCCGTGCCTCCGCTCCCGGCCACGCCGCCCCCGCTCACCACCGCCCAACAGGCCGCCTGGGAGCCCATCCGCGCCGCCCTCCGCGCGGCCGCCCAGGGCCACCCCCCGGCGAAACCTTTTTTGCTCCACGGCGTCACCGGTTCGGGCAAAACCGAGATCTACCTGCGGGCCGTGGCCGAGACCCTGGCTCAGGGCCGACAGGCCGTGGTGCTGGTGCCCGAGATCGCCCTCACGCCCCAGACGGTGCAGCGTTTTCTGGCCCGCTTTGCGGGGCGGGTGGGCGTGCTTCATTCGCGTCTCAGCGACGGCGAGCGGTACGACACCTGGCGCCGCGTGCGCCGGGGTGAGGTAGAGGTGCTCATCGGGCCGCGCAGCGCCCTGTTCGCGCCTTTCCCCAACCTGGGGCTTATCGTGGTGGATGAGTGCCACGACGAGGCCTACTACCAGGGCGACAAACCCCCTCACTATCATGCCCGTTGGGTGGCTCAGGAGTACGCCCGGCTTACCGGGGCGGTGTGTCTGCTGGGCAGTGCCACCCCGGAGGTGACCACCTACTATCGCGCCCGGCGAAGCGAATTGACCTACCTGCACCTGCCCGCCCGCATCCTGGCCCATCGGGAGCAGGTGAAAGCCTGGTTGGGGGAAGGGGGGGACAGCCTGACCCTCACAGAGGGCACCGAACCCCAGGGCACGGCCCAAGCCCCTCAGTCCCGCCAGGAGGAGGCCGGGGGCAGCACCTCACTCCAGGGTTCGGTGCCGTCCCCTCAGGTCTTCCGTCAAGGCGAGGGCGAGGCCCTGTTCGCCCCGCTGCCTCCGGTCCGGGTGGCGGATATGCGCGCCGAACTGCGGGCAGGGCACACGGGCATTTTCAGCCGCCCGCTCCTGGAGGCCCTGGACGAGACCCTGCGGCGGGGTGAGCAGGCCATCCTCTTCCTCAATCGCCGGGGGATGGCCACCTATGTGTTCTGCCGCGATTGCGGTCATGTGCTTCAATGCCCCCGCTGCGAGATCCCGCTGACCTATCACCGGCACCAGGGGCGCTTGGTGTGCCACCATTGCGGCTACACGCGCCGGATGCCCCAGACCTGCCCCGTCTGCGGGGGGGAGCGCATTCGCGCCTACGGCGCGGGCACCGAGCGGGTGGAAGCCGAAGTGCGGCGTTACTTCCCCCAGGCGCGCCCCCTGCGTTGGGATGCCGAGAGTGTGCGCGGCAAGGCCGGGCACGAGGTCATCCTCAGCCACTTCGTCCATCGCCGCGCCGATGTGCTTATCGGCACCCAGATGCTGGCCAAGGGGCTGGATTTGCCTTTTGTGACCTTGGTGGGGGTGGTGCTGGCCGATGTGGGGCTGACCCTGCCCGACTACCGGGCCGCCGAGCGCACCTTTCAGGTGCTGACCCAGGTGGCCGGACGGGCCGGGCGCAGCCCTCTGGGCGGGCGGGTGATTTTGCAGACCTACCGGCCGGAGCATTATGTCATCCAGGCAGCGGCGCGGCACGATGTGGCCGGTTTCTATGCCACCGAGTTGGCTTACCGCCGGCGTTTGGGGTATCCCCCTTTCGCCCGCTTGGTGCGCCTGTTGGTGCGCCACCGAGATAACGAGACGGCCCGCCGTCAGGCCGAGGCCCTGGCCCAACGGCTGCGCCAGCGGATGCAGCGGGAGGGCTTCCGCGCCACGCAGATGATCGGGCCGGCGCCCTGCTTCTTCGCCCGCGAGGCGGGGCTGTACCGCTGGCACATCATCCTCCGCGGCCCCGACCCCACCCCCCTGCTGCGCGGGATGCGTTTGCCTGCGGAGTGGGAGGTGGAGGTGTCCCCGCCGAGCCTGCTGTGACAGCCCGCGTGGGCTGGCCGGGGAAGCCTCAAAGGGAGGAGGAGGGGAGGTCCAGCAGCCCTTCCCGGTAGCGCGTGGCGAATAGCCCTGGCGTGCCGCCGGTGTGCCAGAAAAGCACCGTGCTGCCGGGCGGAAACACGCCCCGCCGGGCCAGGTCCAGCAATCCGCCGGCCGCCCGCCCGGTATAAACCGGATCGAGCAGCAGGCCCTCAAGGTGGGCGAAGGTGTGGATGGCCTCCGCTTCGTGCGCCGTGAGCACCCCATAGCCGGGGGCGGCGTAGGTGTCTTCGACCCACACCTCGTCGGCGGTGATGGGCTGGGGTGTGCCGAGCAGTGTGCACACTTCGCTGGCTAAGTCGGCCACCCGTTGGCGCAACACGGCGGCTGGCTCGTCCACGCTGATCCCCAGAATGCGCCCGGTGTAGCCCAACAGCCGCGCCCCGGCCACCAGCCCGGCCTGGGTGCCGCCGGAAGACGAAGCCAGGACGATGAAGTCCGGCCTCACGCCCTGGGCAAGCAACTCCTCTAAGGCGTAGGCGTAGGCGGCGGCACCGGTAGGGCTGGACCCACCATAGGGGATGAGGAAGGGGCGCTCCCCGGCCGCCTGAGCCGCCTCGAAAGCCGTCCGCAGGTCGGCATTGCGGCGCTCACGGGTGGTCCAGACTACCTCGGCGCCCAGCAGGCGGTCGAGGAGCAGATTGCCGCTGGCTGGCTCCGGGCCTCCGGCCAGCACTAAGGTGCAGGCCAGCCCCAGTCGCGCGGCGGCCGCGGCGGTCTGGCGGCAGTGGTTCGACTGCACCGCACCGGTGGTCAGCAGGCGTGTGGCTCCTTCGGCCTGCGCCTGGGCGACCAGCAATTCCAGTTTGCGCGTTTTGTTGCCGCCGAAGGCCAGGCCGGTTTGGTCGTCGCGCTTGACCAGCAGGGTCAGGCCCAGTTGATCGCTCAACCGGACCAACGGCTCCACCGGCGTAGGTAGGTGGGCCAGGGGCACGCGAGGGAGAGGAGGCAAAAAGGTCATGGGTCCCTCTTCTGAAGGAAACGGGATGACATCACCCAAAGGTAAAGCATCAGCACCATCGTGGCGCCAAGGCTCTCGCCGAAGAACCATATTTGGGGCATGTTGTCGGCAACCAGCGGCACCGGGGGCGAATTGGACGATCCAGGATGGAGGGTAGCGCCCAGGTACCTAAAAAGATCGCCCCGGGTAATCCCCCCGCGGCCCGCCGTCTCTTTAAAGAGGGGGCGGCGGCCAGGGAAAGGGCCAGGATGAGCAATGCGCACGCCACCAGCGGGCTTACCCAGGCAAACGCGCCCACCCAGGGTACCCTAGCCCCCGATCCCCATCCTCCATTGGTGTGCACGATCCATTGGTCATACTGCCACCAGGGCAGAAGGGCTAAAATCAGCAGCGCCTGATAGGTCAAAGTCACTTTATCTTGTCGGTTTATCATCAGGCATCCACGCCAGGAGAGCATGGCGAACCGCTGCAAAGGATTCACCGCACATGGAACCTCACACATGGAACCCCTTGGCGCCTCACCCACCCATAGTATAATCCCCTTTGATGCTTAACGCCACGCTTGTCGCCTTAGACCTGGAGACTACCGGCCTGGACGCGGACAAAGACACCGTGCTGGAGATCGGCGCGGTGCGTTTTCGTGGCCCGCGTATTGAGGCCGAATTTCACACCCTGGTACACCCCCAACGGCCCATCCCCTCTTTCGTCACCAAACTGACGGGCATCACCCAGGCCATGGTGGCCCAGGCTCCCACGCTGGACGAGGTGCTGGACGACCTGGCCGAGTTCGTCGGCGACGCGCCGGTGGTCGGCCATAATTTGGGATTTGACCTGAGTTTTCTTCGTCCCCATGACCTGCTCCGCGACAATCCGGTCATTGACACTTACGAGTTAGCTTCGGTGCTGCTCCCCACGGCTGAACGGTACAACCTGGGTTATCTGGGGCGCCTTCTGGGGGTGCCGCTTTCGACAACCCATCGTGCCCTGGACGATGCCCGGGTGACCCAGGCGGTCTTTCTGCGCTTGTATGAGCGTCTGCTGGCCCTCCCCGCCTCGCTCATCGCCGAGATCGTCCGTCTGGCGTGGCCGTTGAATTGGTCGGCTACTTGGGTCTTCCAGGAAGCCCTGGAAGAGGTGCAGCGTCGGGGCATCGTCTCCGAACCACCGCGGGAGGAGGGAACTTCGGCAGTTCTCCTCGATTTGCCCTACCGCCTGCCCGAAGCCGCGCCGTCCCTGCCCGAAGGGGAGCCCGCCCTGGACCCCGAGGAGGTGGCCGCTTTGCTGGAGCCCGGCGGCTCCCTGGCGCGTCGCTTCCCGGATTACGAATACCGTTCGCAGCAGGTGGAGATGACCCGCGCCGTGGCCCGGGCTTTGGGCGAAGGGCGACATTTGATGGTGGAAGCCGGCACCGGTACGGGCAAATCCCTGGCCTATCTGGTGCCGGCGGCGTTGTTTGCCCTGCGGCACAATACGCGGGTGGTCATCGCTACCCACACCAAGAATCTTCAGGATCAACTGCTGCAAAAGGATATTCCGGCCGTGCGGCAGGCGCTGGACCTGGAGGAAGGCCAGTTGCGGGCCGTGGTGCTCAAGGGGCGGTCCAATTACCTTTGTCCCCGCCGGTTGGCCTTCATGCGCCGCGAAGGGCCCCGGGACCTCAATGAGTTGCGCGTGTTGGCTAAAGTGCTGGTCTGGCTCCATCAGGGGGGCAGCGGCGTGCGCGATGAGTTGACCCTGCGCGGGCCGGCCGAGGAAGCGGTGTGGAGCCTGCTTAACGCCGAGGACGAGGGATGCAGCGCAGCGGTGTGTCGGGACCGCATGGGCGGCGCCTGCCCGCTTCATCAGGCCCGCACCGCCGCCGAGGCCGCGCATCTGGTGGTGGTCAACCATGCCCTTTTGCTGGCCGATGTGTTGGTGGGGCAGCGCGTCCTGCCAGAGTATCGTTACCTCATCGTGGACGAAGCCCATCACCTGGAGTCTGCCCTGACCAGTGCCTTGACCCAGCGCGTCACCGAGCGCGATTGGCTGCGGTTGCTGCATGACCTGGGCGGCCCGCGCACCGAGGTTCTGGGCCGTTTGCGCCTGCTGGCGCAGGAACTGTTCCCCGAGGATTTCGACGCGTTCACCGAAGCGGTGGAGACCACCACTGATTGGGCTTTCCAGTTCCAGGAGCAGGTCAAAGCCTGCTTTCGCGCGCTGGGGCGCTTTTTGGAGGACCTGCGCGAAGGGCGTCCCATCGGCCCCTATGGGCAACAGGTGCGCATCACGGAGGCCCTGCGCCACCACCCCCTGTGGAGCGAAGTGGAAATCCCCTGGGATGACGCCCGACGCACCTTTGAGCACCTGGACCGCGCCCTGGGAGATGTGGACGCCCTGCTGGCCCGCTGGGATACTCAACTGCGCGCGGGCGTGATGGATGGCCTGGGCGATGGCGAAACGCTGGATCTCATCGGGCGCTTTCGTACCATCGTGCGCCAACTGCACGAAGCCTACCGGCTCATGGAGGGCATCTTGCTGGAGCCCAATGCCGATTTGGTGTATTGGGTCTCCATCCAGGCCACGAGGCGGTGGCTGGCCCTCCACGCCACCCCCCTGCATGTCGGGCCGATGATGCGTCAGCACATCTGGTACGCCAAGGATGCGGTGGTGCTCACCTCGGCCACCCTGAGCGTCGGCGGCGATTTCGACTACCTGCGGCAGCGCCTTTTCGCCGAGGATGTGGACGAGTTAGCCTTGGGCTCGCCCTTCGATTACGAAAGCGCGGCGTTGCTCTATCTGGTCAACGACATTCCGGAGCCCAACCAGCACGCGGCCTACCAGCGGGCGGTAGAGGAGGGGCTGATCCGTCTGGCTAAGGCCACCGGGGGGCGCTTGATGGCCCTGTTCACCTCCTACGCGCAACTGGACCGCACCGCCCGGGCCATCGCGCCGGTGTTAGCCGAGGACGAGATCGTGGTCTTTGCCCAGGGTTCCGGCGCTTCGCCGCGGATGCTCCTGGACTCCTTCCGCGTGGCCGACCGGGCCGTGCTGTTGGGTACCCGTGCCTTTTGGGAGGGCGTGGATCTGCCTGGCGAGGATCTGTTGGCCCTGGTGATCGTCCGGCTCCCCTTTGCCGTCCCTTCGGATCCCCTGGTGGAGGCCCGGGCCGAGACCTTCGACGACCCCTTCTACCAGTTTCAGGTGCCGGAGGCCATCCTGACTTTCCGGCAGGGTTTTGGCCGCCTCATTCGCACCCAAAGCGACCGCGGCATTGTGGCCATCTTCGATCGCCGGGTGCTCTCCAAGCGCTACGGGCGTCTGTTTCTGGAAGCCTTGCCCCCCTGCAAGGTGCACCGGGGGCCGCTGCGTGATTTGCCCCGGGTCGCTTCCCGCTGGTTGGGCACATGATGTGCACCCCGTTGTGGAAAACGGTAGTTTTTGGGGTTTTCAACGCCTAGGAATCGCACAGCGTCGCCAAATTTGCCCTCCGGCTCTGGGCGGAAGCGTCAGGCGTTTTTTAACATTTGCTCCTGCTCGTCCCCCCAGTCCTGGTTTTTTCCCCCGATTTCGGATAGATTTTCCCATATATGGGGGTCCCATGAGGGCGGTGCCTATATCTGGTCATCTCCCACACCCCTTGGCCCGGGTGCTGAGAAGTTTAAAACCTCGGCCCGCACAGCAAACTTTAAGGTGCGTAACCTTAAAGTTTGTGGTTTTTTTAAACTTTTGGCCCTTTTGGGCATTGCTTCTCCGGGAGCTTCCCGATAGAATAGGAGCACCGGAGGTCCCTTGGGGCAGCCAGGGGAAGGGGCGATATCCGAAGGGCACACCAACATCTTGGCACAAACAGCGAACAAGGAGGCATCCGTGGATCCGCGTGCGGCTCATGCTTGGCAGACCGTTTTAGGACAATTGCAAATGGAAATGCCCAAGGCCTCGTTTGACACCTGGGTGCGCGATACCCAGGTGGTGGCCTTTGACGATGGCGTGTTCACCATTGGCGTGCACAACGCCTATGCCCGGGATTGGCTGGCCGACCGTCTCACCAAGACGGTGGAACACAAACTGGCGGGTGTGCTGGGGCAGCCCGTTCAGGTGCGCTTTGTGGTTTGGAACGAAAGCGCGCCCAGCCTCCTGACCGAGTCGCCGACTACGCCGCGCGCCACCTCCTCCGTCGCACTTAGCCCTTCCGAGGTCCAGGC
>DUEP01000113.1 GCA_011176535.1 Anaerolineae bacterium
GAGAGGGTGAGGTTGATGCGTTGGATGGCCTCGGCAATGTGGCGGGCCCGGCGCTCTTCTTCCAGCAGGTGGGCTGCATGGAGGGCGATGGCCAACTGGTTGACTACCTGGGAAGCGACTTCAATAAGATGGCTCACCCCTTCTTGGGGCGAGCGCCAGCCGATGACCAGCAGGCCCAGGAGATGCTCTTCCACCTGCAGAGGGATCACGGTGACGGCGCCGGTACCCCGCTCGACCAGGCGCTGGATACAGGGCAGGTCGGCGGGCATGAAAGGCGGGGGAAAGGGATGGGTGCGAGGCCGTATCGTCTCGAGGAGATGGGGGAAGTGGCTCTGCTGAAAACAGGCGTTGAGTTCGTTCTCCGGAGCCCCGTAGGCGGCCAGCACATGCCCGTTGTCTGGTTGCCTACCCAGGCGCACCACCACCAGGAACAGCGATTGCAAGAAAGGATGCAGGAGGGGTAGCGCAGCCGAGGCTACCTCTTGGGGAGTTTGCGCCCGCAGGATATGGCGGTTGATTTCGTGGAGCAGCCGCAATCGGGCTTCGGCCTGGTGGATGGCCCGCTGTTGCCGGGCGCGCTTCAATGTGTTGACCAGGGTGATGGGGATGAGCGGGAAATGTTGTGGTGCCTTCAACAGATAGTCGTCCAGGCCCTGACGAAAAGCGTCCAGAATGATTTGTTCCGTGGCGGTGTTGGTGAACATGATCACCGGGCAGAGGGGATCGCGGCTTTTGATGGTTTGCAGCACTTGAAGGCCATCTCCCCAATGCAGCCGATGGTCGGTGATGACCAGGTTGGGGAGGGGAGAAGTCAGGGCCCGCTGCCAGTCGTCCAGCGTGCCGATTTCCTGCACTTCTGCGTGGGTGAAGTAGCGTTCAATGGCCCGTCGGGCCAGGCGCCGATCGTCGGGCTTGTCGTCGATCAGCCAGATGCGGAGGGGACGGTTGTCCCTCATGTGTCCACCTTCAGTTCTTGGGTCTCCGGGTCGCGCCAAGCGATGCGGTTCTTGCCGGCGTGCTTGGCGGCGTACTGCGCATAGTCGGCTTCCTGGAGCAGGGCGGCGGGTGAGGTAATGCTTTCGTTCCAGGCTACCAACCCGATGCTCACCGTCAGGGAGACAGGGCCAACCTGGGTCTCGAAAGGCGTCTCGGAGATTTGTTTGCGCAGGCGGCGGGCGAGATGCAGGGCTTGCTCCAGCGGCGTTTCGGGGAGGAAAAGGCCGAACTCTTCGCCGCCGTAGCGCCCCAAGATGTCCACCTCGCGCAGGAGGGAGCGGGTGCGCTGGGCCCATTGGCGCAGCACTTCGTCGCCGATGTGGTGGCCGTAAGTGTCGTTGACCTGCTTGAAATCGTCCAGGTCGATCATCGCGGCGGTGAGGGGATGGTGGAAGCGGCGGGCGCGCTGGATCTCCCGCGCCCCCAGGGAGAACAGGTAGCGGCGGTTGTAGAGGCTGGTGAGGGAATCGATGATGGACAACTGACGGGTTTTGGCATAAAGGCGGGCGTTTTCCAGGGCCACGGCCACCTGGGCGGCCAGCGCCTCCAGCAGTTGGCGATGTTCCTCGTGGTACACCCCGCTGCGGCGTGCCTGGACGGAAAGCACGCCGATGACTTCATCCTGGCGCAGCAGCGGCACGGCCAGAATGGAGCGCATTAATTGCCCGACCTGCTGGCATGGAAGGCCCCGTGTCTGGTGCTCCTCTTCGAAGTCCTGGATGAGCAATGTGCGTCGTTGCCGCACCACTTCTTTTAGCAAGGAATCCTCATGAAGGGAAACCCGTTGATCGGGGTAGCGCACCCCGCCTTTCACGATGTAGGGGACTTCCAGGGTTTGGGTTTCGGGGTCGTACAGGGCGATGATGAAGGTATCATGTTCCAACCCTGCTTGTTGGAGGGTCTGGTGAACTTGGTGGTATACGGCCTCAGGGTCCAGGGCGGCAAGGGCGATCTCTCGGGTGCTCTTGAAGAGCACATCCAGCCTCTGGGCGTTCTCCTGCACCTGGGCGAACAGTTGCGCGTTGGCCAGCATCAAGGCACCCTGGGCGGCTAGCAGCGCGAGCATATCCCGTGCTTCGGGGGTGGGCGATGAAGCCCAGTAGACCTCCAACGCGCCCATCACCTGCCCCTGGGAGATGAGGGGGATGTAGTCGGGGCGTCCCGGAGGGGGCGGCTCCGCGGTCAGGGTCAACTGGTGGGGCGGCACGGCCGGCGGTTGGAGCGGCTGGGGGAAGTGCCCCTGCTTCTGGAAGAATTGCCAGGTGCCCTGTTGGGGGCGAACCAGCCAGAGCGCCACGCCTTGAGGATGGGCGAGGTGCATGGCGTGGGTGAGCAGCATCTGGGTGGTTTGCTCCGTATCCAGGTGTTGGCTGAGGGCCAGCAGGCCGGCCCGCAGCGCCTGGTGGAGCGCGAGGTACTGAGAGAGCCTTTGCGTCAGGCGGCGTTGCTGCCAGGTGAAGGCGGTGATCTCGGCTACTTCGTTTAGCCAGAGCAGGTCTTCCTGGGAGGGGAAAGGTATTTCCACCACCAGCAGGCCATGCAGATGGCCTTCGGCGCGCAGGGGCACCAACACATCTTCGGGCTGAAGGTCGGGGAGGGGGCTTTCTGCATGGGCCGGGGTGGGCTGGGTGAGTTGGGAGAGCCAGGAGGCCTCGCCTTCGAGGGAGAGCACGGGCGGATAGGAGGCGCTTTGAAAGGCCGGGGCGCGCTGGGCTACCAGGTGGAGGCCGTGGGGCGCGTTATGGCGATACACAGCCGCGCGGGCGAACCCCCGGTTGTCGATGAGGACGCGGAGCAGCGTTTGGGCGAGGCAGTGTTCGTCCCCACAGGCGGCCAGGCGAGCCCCCAGGGTGGCCAGGGCCTGGTGAAAGCGCTGGCGCTGGCGGAGCCTTTCCAGCGCGGTGGTCGTTTCCAGAGCGGCCTGCAGTTGGTGATACATGATATCCAGAATTTCGCCGTCCTCGGGCCGCAGGTAGGGTGCCCCCCAGAGGACGATGATGCCCCAGAGGTGGTTTTGAAGGTAAAGGGGAAGGAGGAAGATGATGTCTTCGCCCTGGGGGAGGCCCAGGATGGCAATCAGCCAGGCGATGAGTTCCTCGTCGGCCCAGGGGATCTTGGCCAGGGCGTTTTTCCAGACAAGACGTTGGAGCAGGGGGCGGCGCGCGCCCATGGCCGATTGAATCAGATAGGCCTGTTCCAGGGTGATGCGGATGGACATGGCATCCAACCTGAGTCGGGTTTCGACTTGCTGCATCACCCCGGCGGGGAAATTGTGGTAAATGAGCCGCAGGGCCTCGTTTTCCAGGCGCAGGATGGTGAAGCGCCAGCCCATTTTCTGACAGGCGTCGGCCAGCGCCTCCCAGAGGTCAGTAAGGGTTTGGGCCCTGGCCAGATGAGCGCTCAGTTCATGTAGAGCGTCCAGAGCCTTGACATGCCGCTGCAGGTGGGTTTCCAGACGGTGACGTAGGTCGGTTTGCTGTTGCTGCTCCAGGAGGGCGGTGAGGTAGCCCAGGGCGTTCTGGGTGGCCTCGAAGAGGAGTTCGTCAAAGGGGGGGCGGTCCCCGGTGCGGGCCAGGGTCAGCCAGCCTAAAGGCTCCCTGCCCAATTGGAGGGGGAAGACCATCCAGTGGGCCAGATGATGGGCGGGCTCGCGGTCTCGTTGGTCGGGGAGCACGGCGTGCTGGAGCCGCATGGGCACTTGGGGCCAACCTAAGGCATGGGGCATGCAAGGCAGGGCGTCGGGCGGGGGCGGGGATGGGGTATCCTCGCTCAGCACCAGCAAATCGGGCCGCGGCGGCGTGTTGGTGAACCCTTTGAGATGCAGGGCGGCGACCTGGGCCTCGGTGGCCCGCAGCAGGGCGGTCAGCGCCGCGCGCAGTCTGGCTTCAGGCGTCTCCTCGGCGGTCCGCAGCAGGGCTTGTTGCACAGCCTGAGCCGGGCGCAGGGCCTGGGTCAGCACCGCGGGTGCGATGACGCCTTGGATGGGGGCGTTGGGCGCGGGCTGCCACAGCCAGCCCTGGAAGTGGGCATGCCGCTGCGGGCCGTTCAGTCGCAAGAGGAGCGGACGGGTGGGGTCGTCCAGCCGGTGGAGACGTTGCGTCAGCGGCGGCGGATGGAAGGTCTGGACCCAATCGGTCAAGGGCTGGCCGCGCAGGTTCTGGAGGGATTGGCCCAACCAGGCGGCCAGTTGGGGGTTGAGCGCCCGAAAGCGCCCCTGGGCATCGGCGACGAACAGGCCAATGGGGGCGTCTTCGGCCAGGAGGGCCATGAAATGGGCCATGGCGCGCCGGCGGGCGCGTTCCAGCGCTGCCCGAAGCACCCCCGGCAGCCGTGCAGGCCAGTCCTCCTCCAGCGGAAGCCAGTCGTCGGGGGCCAGTTGCAGCGCCTGGGACCAGCGTACCCCCTCGCTCAGGAGGATGAGGAGGGCTCCTTCGGGGTTCTGGGATCGCCACTCCAATAGAGCCTGGCGGGTGGCCTGTTCGCTTATGGGGAGGGAAGCGATCACTGCATCCCAGGGAGCTTCGGCTAGGGCGTTGCGGAACGCTTTGGCCGAGACCGCGACATGCACTTCGGCCCGGGGAAAAGCTTCTTTCAGTTTGGCCTCCGGGGAGGTGCTGCGCGGTTGTTCGTGGGCGCTGAAGAAGAGGATGCGCCAGGCAAAAGGAGAACCGTTGGAGGGAGTCATGAGGTTGCCTCAAGGGGAGGTTCGGGGAGGGGAAGCCAAACCTAAGAGCGGCTTCCCTGCCAGGGAGCCGAGATCACGTCCACCTGGCCGTTTAGCCTTTCCGCCGCGCGGCGAACAAAAGCCAGTCCGATGCCGCTGCCGGGGTAGGTCTCAGGGCTGTGCAGGCGCTCAACCTCCGGAAAATACGTTTTGCGCCTCGGTAGGGATACCAATGCCGTTGTCTGCGACCCATATCCGCACCCCGTGGGGGGGCATCGTCCCTTCGACTCGCACCGTGACCTCGGGGCGTTGCCCCTGGGGGACGAATTTGATGGCGTTGTCCAACAGGTTGAGCAGGATCTGGTGGAGCAGGGTGGGGTTGCCGTAGGCCGAGGGCAGCGGTTCCACCAGGCGAATGTGGGCCTGTCTGGCCTGGATGGCGGGGTGGAGGTCGAGGAGCACTTCTTCCAGAACGTCGGCCAGGGCGACGGATTGCAGGGTGGGTAAGAGGCGATGCGGTTATGGCGAAGCAAGTCTTCGATGATTTGGTCCATGCGTTCCGATGCGTCGAGTAGAGCCTGGAGGAAGTCCGTCCCTTCGGTAGGAAGTTGGCTCCTGTAATCTTCCGGCACAGCCTGGGCGTAGCCCGCCAGGGCGCGCAAAGGGGTGCGCAGGTCATGGGAGACGGAATACACAAAGGCCTCCAGGTTCTGAGTGCATTGGGCCACCTCGCGGGCCAGGATTTTGCTGTGGGACTGCATCTGGTTGTAGAGCAGAGCCCAGTGCA
>DUEP01000114.1 GCA_011176535.1 Anaerolineae bacterium
AGCATTTACTACACGGATCAGGTGCTGGCGGAAATCTTCCAACTTTTCCAGGAACGCAGCGAAAACCTGCTGTTCATTTACACCTCGGACCACGGCGAATGGATCACCCCCAAGCAAGGGGGGCACGCCAACGCGCATCCTTTCCAGGAAGAGTATCGAGTGCCCCTGGTCTTCTGGGCTTCCCATCCCGAAGACCTGGCCCCCATCGCCCAGGCCACCCAGGGCCGACTGGTAAACATCGAAACCCTGAACCTGCAAATCCGTTTTCTGGTAAGCCTGGAGCCGGATCCCGGCATCTCCTACCGCACCCAGGTGCTCAGCCTGGGCCCGGGACGCATCCACGACTACACGGAGTTGCCTTATGTGGAGTACCACGAAACGCCCTAAACCCGGCTGGCGCATCCACCCTCAAGGGAAGCCCTGGGTGCTCGGCGGGCTGCTGGGCACCACCCTCTTTACTGCGCGGGGCCGGCGCAAGGCCGCCCTGGCCGCCGCCTTTCTCAGCACCGCCCTGGCCTATTTCTTTCGCGACCCCGACCGCTACCCACCCAAGGCCTCTCAGGTGGTGGTTTCTCCGGCCGACGGGGAAGTGGTCGTGGTCGAGCAAACCGAAGAGCCGCGCTGGATCGAAGGGCCAGCCTGGCACATCGGGATTTTCATGAGCCTCTACGATGTACACATCAACCGCGCCCCGCTGGATGCCTATGTGGTGCGCATCGAGCACCATCCCGGTGAATTTTTGCCGGCTTATCATCAAGAGGCGCTGCAACGCAACGAACGGCGCATGTATTTCCTGGAAACCGACGACCTGCGCCGGGCCCTGGTGATTCAGATAGCGGGCGTCCTGGCCCGGCGGACGGTGCCTTTGATCCCGCCCGGCGCCTCGCTCCGCCGCGGAGAACGCTTTGGCCTCATTCGATTTGGCTCCCGGGTCGAGGTGTTTCTCCCCGTCGAAGCGCAGCCCTTAGTGGCCCCTGGCCAACGGGTGCGCGCTGGCGAGACGCCCATCGCCTGGTGGCCCACGGCCTAAGATGCGAGGGGCGGACAATGAACGCCGAACACAAACCTTTGCGTCCTTCCACGGTGTTGCCCAGCCTGCTCACCACGGGCAACCTGTTGTGCGGTTTTCTCTCGTTGATCCTGGCCTCTCAAGGGGCCTATCGTCCAGCAGCGGCGCTGATCTTCCTTGGGTTGCTCTTCGATTCGTTGGACGGTCAAATGGCCCGCTGGCTGGGCATCGCCACCGATTTCGGCATTGAGTACGATTCCCTGGCCGATGTGATCACCTTCGGGGTGGCTCCGGCTTTCCTGTGGGGCCAGTTGGTGCTGGCGCCCTGGGGCCGGGCGGGCTGGCTGAGCGGCTTCTTGTTCGTGGTGGGCGCGGCGTTACGGTTGGCGCGGTTCAACATCCAGAGCAACAGCAGCCAACCGACGGACCACTTCCAGGGGTTGCCTTCTCCCAGCGCCGCGGGCACTTTGGCCGGCCTTTCCCTCCTCACCACCAAAACGCCCCTCCCCTCAACGGTCTGGATTCATTGGGGCGCCCTGCTCCTGCCACCAGCCCTGGCTGCGCTGATGATCAGCACCTTGCCCTATCGGCACTTCAAACATCTTCCGCGCGATTCCTTTCGCATCTCCTGGTTCGTGGGCGGCTTTGCGGCCTTCGTCACGCTCATCCTGGTCGCCCCCCACTGGACGCTGGCCATAACCTTTGGGGGATACGCTCTTTCCGGCCCGATCGGGCTTCTGCTACCCCAACGCCATCCCCCTGCCGAGGAAACCTGATGTCCCTGACCGCCCTCTGGCTATTTGCCGTTCTCCTGAGTCTGTTCTTCTTCAGCCTAATTTACCGCGATCGGGCCCCAGTCGGCTGGCGATGGACCAGCGGCCTCCTGGCCCTGGGCGCGCTGTTCTTTTCGCCGGGCCGCTGGCTGGCCCATCTAGCCATCCTCTGGATGTACACCCAGGCGCCCGCCAGCCTGCCCCGACGGTTGATGCCCAACCGCAACCACCTCCCCGTGAAACACTATCTGGCCGTGGCCGACGCCTTGTTTGAGCGGGGCCTGCTTCTCTGGGTAGGGCTTCTCCTTCTCCTCATGGCCACCTACCTGGGCCACCAGTACCAAAGCCAGATACGTCGCGTTTTTCAGCACCCACTGGTCCGCGGGGCGTTGGCTCTGGGGGTGACGGCGGCGCTCGCCTTTGTCGGGTTCAACCTCTGGCTCGAGGTCCAGTTCCGTCAGCCGCATCCTGTGTTCTACACCGACTGCCACAAGGTCTGGGGACATCGCGGCCATCCTGAGCCGCCGAAAATCGTCGAGAATACCATCCCCAGTTTCCAACGGGCCTTCGATTTGGGCGCGCCCGGCGTGGAAATGGATGTGCGCTACGACCCGCAACGCCACGAATTCTACATCGGCCGCTATGATCGCGGGCCCGACACCTCTCCTGACCAGCGGCTGACCCTCCCGGAAATCTTCGCTGCCGTCGGTAGCCGGGGCTACTTCTGGCTGGACACGAAAAGCATCCACTACATGACTCCTGAGGAGGCCCGGCAGGCTGCGCAAGACATGGTCCAACTGCTCGACCGCTTTGGTTTACGCCAACGGGCCATCATCGAATCCGACACGCCCGAAAACTTGGCGCACTTTGCCCAAGCGGGCCTGCACACGAGTTATTGGATCTTCAACATTGACGAGCAGGCCTTCCCCCACACCCCCTGGGGGCTCTGGCGGGCATTGGTGCGCATCAAACGCAACTACATCCGCTGGGGGTTCTCGGCCATCTCATTGGATGCACGTTTTTACACCCCCATGGTGCAGTGGATGCTCAAGGGGGCCCGTATCCATCTGTTCACCGTGGACGACCCCGAAGAACTGCGCCATTGGGTGCGGCACAACGAAGTGCGGGTTATCCTAACGGACACCGACCGGTACGACATCACCACCTGCCCCTGAACGCGCTCGGCGGACTCTGTGGCTCAGGGGTTGGAAGGCCGCTTGGCCGCCCAGGTGAGATAGGTGAACACCAAATGCGGACGGCCATCGGCGCCGGTGTACACCCGCTCGATGTGCAGCGCCCCCACCCGGCCCTCGTTGGTGGTGTAGCAAAAACTCAGGCCCACCCAGCGCCCGGCATCAGCCACCGCATTGCGCTTGGAGTCGTAGGGCGCATTGTAACAATCCGCAATGTTGGGCGGCCAGAAATATAGGGGGCCGTAGAAGAACACCCGCACGCCGACGTGCATCACGCCAGGCCCTGGGGTCACCTCCACATCCATTTGCCCATCGTCAAAATTGAAGTTGGTGCCTGCGGTCAAATCGACCTGCCCCTGCTTGAAAATGGGCGGGGCATAAGCATAAGTTGGGGGCATCGTGACCGTGGGCGTGAGCGTCACCGTAGGGGGGAGCGTGGGGCTGGGGGTCCAGATAGGCGAGGGTGTCCAGGTCCAGGTGGAAGTCGGCGGAGGTGCTGTATCCGTCGCCGTGGCAGAGGGTACCACCACCGTCGCGGACGGCCGTGCGCTCTGCGATACGCAAACCGTTCCGAGCAGCAGAAACACGATCAGGGCTATCCATCGCCGCCACCAACGACTCCAAGGCATCACCCATCCCTCCAAACATGGCAATGGAATAGGGCCTATCCCTTCGGCAGGCCACAAGCTAAAAGATTTTATCACGCACCGGGCCGGGATGGTGATATCATATATTCGGGCGGGAAGCCTCAAAGGCCCCAACAAATCCGCCCGTCGGCCCGCAATCCGCATACGCGGGTGAGACTCAGGGGTGACACGCTCGACCGTGACTTTCTTTTCCGTAGGAGGAGCCTTATGCACGAAAAAAGCATCGTCTTACTCAACAAAGGCGTGGCCGACGAACTCTCGGCCGTGCACCAGTACATGTACTTCCACTTTCATTGCGCCGACCAGGGCTAAGCCTGCTCGCCCAAATGTTCTTCGACATCGCCATCCAGGAAATGCTCCATGCAGGGCTTTTCGTTTTTCTCACACTGACGACGAGATAGGGTTCC
>DUEP01000115.1 GCA_011176535.1 Anaerolineae bacterium
GACATGGGGGTCAATTTCTTCGACAACGCCGATATCTACGCCAAAGGACAGGCCGAGATTTTGATGGGCAAGGCCATCAAAGGTTTGCCCCGCGAGGCGCTGGTCATCTCGTCCAAGGTGTTCTGGCCTACCATGCCCGGCCCCAACGGGCGTGGCCTTTCGCGCAAGCACATCATGGAGTCCATCCACGCCTCCCTGCGCCGCTTAGACACGGACTACCTGGACATTTACTACTGCCACCGCTTCGACCCCGATACGCCCATCGAGGAAGTGGTGTACACCATGAACATCCTCATTCAACAGGGCAAAATTTTGTACTGGGGCACCTCGGAGTGGACGGCGGCTCAAATCGCCCAGGCGGTGTACATCGCCCGGCAGCACCACCTGATTCCGCCGGTGGTGGAGCAGCCGCAATACAACATGTTCCATCGTCACCGGGTGGAGGCCGAACTGGCGCCCATCGCCCGCGAGTTAGGCATCGGGCTGACCACCTGGAGCCCGCTCTACTCCGGCATTCTCACCGGCAAGTACAACGACGGCATCCCTGAAGGCAGCCGCGCCTCGTTAGAGAGCATGGCCTGGATCCGCGACCGCATCACGCCGGAGCGCATCGCCATCGTGCGCCAGTTGAGCGAGGTAGCCGCCGAATTAGGGGTGACCATGGCCCAACTGGCCATCGGCTGGCTGCTGCGATTGAAGGTGGTCTCCAGCGTGATCACCGGCGCCACCAAGATCAAACAATTGAAAGAAAACCTGGCCGCCGCCGAGGTGTTGCCCAAACTGACCGACGAGGTGCTGGACCGCATTGAGACCATCCTGGGTAACGCGCCCGAAGACCACTAACCGCAGACGCTTCGGCCGATCGCCTTTCTCAAAACGCATGGTCTAAAAGGCCTGGTGGTTTCGCCATCAGGCCTTTTTCTTTCCCGCCCACGTGCCCAAAAACACGCGGTTTTGTTGTACAATCCATCAGAGAACCGCCGCATTCGCCCTCGGTCGGAGCGAGACCATGGCTTCTCTCGTCCATGTGTTCCCCACCTGTCTCATGGAAACCTTCCGCCCCCAGGCCATTGAGGCTGTGGAGCGGGTGCTGCAACGGGCCGGCGTGACGCCCCACCGGCTGCAACGCGCCACCTGTTGCGGCCAGCCCGCGTTCAACGCCGGGGATTGGGCCGCCGCCCGGCGCATGGCCCGCCACACCATCGAGGCGCTGGAAGCCCACCCCGGCCCTATCGTGGTGCCCTCCGGCTCGTGCACAGCCATGTTCCGCCAGCACTACCCCCACTTATTCGCCGAAGACCCAGACTGGCTTCCCCGCGCCCAGGCCCTGGCCCGGCGCACCTACGAGTTCACCGAATACCTGGTGGAGGGGTTGGGGGTGACCGACCTGAGGGCGGCTTTCCCCCACCGCGTGGCGTACCACCCTTCGTGTCACCTCCTGCGCGGGCTGGGGGTCGACCGCCAGCCGCGGGCCCTGCTGGCCCGCGTGCGCGGGCTGACCATGGTGGACTTTCCCGACGCCGAGGCCTGCTGCGGCTTTGGGGGCGTGTTCTCCGCCGAGCAGCCGGAGATCGCCCAGGCCATGCTGAACCGCAAGGTGAAGCACCTCCTCAGCGCCGCGCCGGAGGTCGTCGTGGCCGCCGACTTAGGCTGCCTGCTGCATCTGCAGGCCGGGCTTCGCCAGCGCCAGGCCAACGTGCCCGTGCTCCACATCGCCGAGGTGCTGGCCTCCTCCGACGAAGTGCCCTTGAGGAAGGAGGCGCCATGAAGGCCTTACGTCAGGCCGTTCGCCAGGCCCTGCAAAACGAGGCCCTGCGCGCCGCGCTCACGGCCAACGCCGAGCAGCGCAAGACGGCCCGAGAGCGGGCTCACGCTTCCCTGCCCGAACCCTGGGATGTATTGCGCCAGCGGGCCGCCCAGGTGCGCGCCGAGGCGCTTGCCCATTGGGACCAGGTGCTCGCCCACTTCCTCGACCAGGCCCGGGCCAACGGCTTCCAGGTGCATCTGGCGGCCAACGCCGCCGAGGCCCGGCGCATCGTGCTGGACATCCTCCGGCGTCACGCCCAGGCCCCAGGCCAACCTCATCTTCTGGTGGTCAAGTCCAAATCTATGGTCAGCGAGGAAATCGGCCTCAACGCCGCTTTGGAAGAGGCCGGCCACCAGGTGGTGGAGACCGACCTGGGCGAATTCATCATCCAACTGCGCGGCGAGCGTCCGACCCACATCATCACTCCCGCCGTGCATCTGCGCCGCCAGGAAGTGGCCCAGACCTTCCACCAGCGCTTAGGGATGCCCTACACCGAAGATGTGGAAGCCATAACGGCCACCGCCCGTCGCCACCTGCGGGAAGTGTTTCTGCAGGCCGATGTGGGCATCAGCGGGGTCAACTTCGGCGTGGCCGAGACGGGCAGCTTATGTATCGTGACCAACGAGGGCAACGGACGAATGGTCACCACATTGCCTAAGGTGCACATCGCCCTCATGGGCCGCGAGCGCCTGGTGCGCACCCCAGAGGACCTGGCGCTGATGCTCACCCTGCTCCCACGCTCGGCCACCGGGCAGGACCTCACGGTGTACACCACCCTCATCCACGGCCCGCGCCGCGCCGAGGAAGCCGACGGCGCCCCAGAGCGCCATCTGGTGGTCGTGGACAACGGGCGGCGTCGCCTGGCCCAAACACCTTTAGCCGAGGCCCTGCGCTGCATCCGCTGCGGGGCCTGCCTGAATGCCTGCCCGGTGTACCGCGAAATCGGCGGCCATGCCTATGTGGGCCGCCACGGCGAAGCCACCCCTTACCCCGGACCCATCGGTATTGTGGTCTCCAACGGCTTGTTCGGCTCGGAGGCTTTCGGCAACCTGGCCCAACTGTGCACCCTGTGCGGCGCGTGCACCGAGGCCTGCCCCGTGGCCATCCCCTTGGACGACCTCATCGTGCGGGTGCGGGCCGGTCAGGCGCCGACGACCCCACCCAACGGGGACGAGGCGCCACCCGCGTCCTCAGGCCCGGTGGGCGCGCCAGGGTGGGTGAAGCCCTTCATGGCCCTCTACGCCGGGCTGGCGCAGCGCCCCGCTTTGTTCCATCTGGCCAAAGGAATGGCCCGCCTGGGGACGCGGCTGCTGGGCCGCCGTCTGCCCGTGCCGCTGCTCCAGGGCGCCGCCGCGCCGACGGTCGCGCCCCGGCCCACCTTGCTCCCCGCCGAGGCTCCCACCGGCGCTCAGACACCCTCTCCATCGCCCGCCGCCGCCCGCGACCTGCGGGAATCTTTCCTCCGTGCCCTGGAGGCCCTGGGCGGTGAAGTGGTCCTCATTGCGCGGCGGGATCTGGCCCAGGCGTTGCGGGAACGCTGGCTGGCCCTCGGTCGCCCTCCCGTGGGCGCCTGGGCGCCGGAGGCCTTCCCCCATGGGCTGGGCACGGCGCTACGGGAAGCGGACCTCCCCTTGAGTCCGGCGCGGGAGGCCCAGGTGGGGATCACCGGATCCCCCCTGGCCGTGGCGGCGACCGGGAGCGTGCTTATCCCCTCGGGGCCGGGCCGTCCCCAGGAGGTCTCCCTGTTACCCCAAGCGCATTGGGTGCTGCTGCCCCAGGAGGCGTTGGTGGCCTCGCTGGAGGAAGCCTTCGCCGCCCCCGCCTGGCGGAAGGGCAGCATGGCGGTCTTTGTCACCGGCCCCTCGCGCACGGCCGATATCGAGATGACCCTCACCATCGGCGTCCACGGGCCGGAGCGGGTGGTGGTGTTTCTGGTGGAGTGAACGCCCCTTGCGCCCCTTTTTCCCGAATATGTGTTATGCTTAACCTAACCACGGGGGATGGTTCATCTTTTTTGCCAAAGGAGGCATTTATGTCCGAGCAAATCCCTGTATCACCCGGCACCACCGCCGACGAGCCGAGCAGCGACGACCGCCTGTGGGCCCTGCTGGCTTATATCCTCTCCCCTATCGTGCCCATCATCGCCTTGTTGATGGAGGAGAAGAAGAGTCGCCCCTACATCCGCTTCCATAGCGTGCAGGCGCTGGTGCTCGGCGTCATCAACATCGTGCTGAGCCTGGCCCTGAGCGCGACCATTGTGCTGGCCTGCATCCCCCTGTTCATCTGGCTCTACATGATCTACCTGGGTGTTCTGGCCTATCAGAGCAAGCCGTTCACCGTGCCCTTCCTCACCGATTTCATCCAAAAGCAGGGTTGGGCGTAAACCCCCAGGCCACGCCGCCGAAAGCCTTTGCCGCGCGCAAAGGCTTTTTTGGTGGCCCGTTTTGTGTTATCTTTAGCCCATGGGCGAGCGCACCTACACCCTCCGCGACCCACGCACCCTACGGGAAGTGCCGGTGGTCGTCCGGCGGGACAAACGGCTGAAGAAATCGGCTCGCTGGACGCAGCGCCCCGACGGCTCGCTGGTGGTGCGCATCCCCTCCCGCTTCCCCTGGCGCGAGGTGCCTCCGCTGCTCAAGGAAATTGAAGCCCATCTGGAACGGCTGGCCCGGCAGGCCGCCCGCCGCACCGACGAAACCCTGGCTCAACGGGCGCGGCAGGTGAACCGCAGATACTTCGGCGGACGGGTGCCTTGGGTCGCCACATCCGCTGGGTGAACAACATGGAAAAACGCCTGGGCAGCGTGACCCTGGGCGGAAGCACCCACGGCCACATTCGCCTTTCGGCCAACATCCAGACCTGGCCCGCCTGGGTGGTGGACTATGTCATCGCCCACGAGTTCACCCACCTGCTGCTGCCCGAGGAGGGCCACAGCCCCCGCTTTTGGGAGACCTTGCAGCAGGCCTATCCCCGCACCGAGCAGGCACGGGGCTTCATCAAAGGCTACTTCTTCGCCAAAGGCGAGAAAAGCGAGGAGGAAGACGCCCTATGAGCGCCCCCAGCGGCATTCAAGCCGTGCTTTTGGACTTCGGCGGGGTCATCCTGCACATCGACGACCCCGAGCCGCATCGCCGCCTGGCCCGCCGGTTAGGGATCCCGATGCGCGAACTGTGGTACGAAATTTACGAGGGCCCGCTGAGCGTGGCGGCCCAACGCGGGGAGATCACGCCCCAGGAACTCTGGCGCGGGCTGGCTCAGAAGTGGGGCTGGCCGCCCGAGCGCGGGCCGGAACTGGCCCGCATCTTCTGGCAGGGGATTCGCATCGAGACCCGCTGGGCCGACTGGCTGCGCGGCCTGCGCCCGCGCTACCGCACGGGCCTGCTCTCCAACGCCTGGGGCGATCTGCGGGAGACCATCCAGCGTCTGGGCATGGCCGATGCCTTCGACGCGCTGATCGTCTCGGCCGAAGAGGGTCTGCTGAAGCCCGACCCAGCCATCTACCGCCTGGCGCTGCGGCGTTTGGGCGTCGCGCCGGAGCAGGCCGTGTTCGTGGACGACCGTGAGGAGAACATCGCCGCCGCCCGCGCCTTGGGGATGCACGGGGTACGCTTTGCGTCGTTCGCTCAGGCGATGGCCGAACTGCACGCCCTGGGGCTACCTTGAGCCGTGGCTTTCGAGGGAAGCGACCATGCCCCTGGAACTTCCCCCCGACCTGCTCACCGCCTTTCACGCCGCGGCGCGCCTGGGCCACCCCGACGCCCTCAACGAGGCCTTAGAGGCCCTGGCCGCCCTGCCCCCCATCGCGGCCAACGCCTCCCTGAGCGAGGGGGAGGTGGGCCGGGTGCTGGTGCCCTTAGGCGAAACCCTGGCCGTGCCCACGGTGGCCATAGAGCACCTGCGCGACCTGCAACAGCCCCCCCTGGCCGCCCTGCGGGCCGTGGCCGCCGCTGCGCTGGCCGTGCGCTACCTGCGCAGCCTGCCCGCCGGGGCACGGGAC
>DUEP01000116.1 GCA_011176535.1 Anaerolineae bacterium
ACGAAAGGCCGGGGGTGGTATAATGACCCCATCTCACCCTCGTTTGGAGGTATCTCGATGAATCCGGGCCCCACAGAACTGATCATCATCCTGGTGATCGTCCTGATTCTTTTCGGCGTTGGGCGGATCAGCCGCATCGCGGGGGAGTTGGGTGCGAGCATTCGGGCGTTTCGCGAAGGGTTACAAGGCACGGACAAATCCGAGGAAAACGGAAAGCAGCCCCCCCCCGGCCCCACGCCTCCTCAAGCCTCGTAATCCCCCTCTCCACACCTTGCATCTTGGGAATCTCCCCCTGCCGGGGCATGCTTTCCAGCAGGGGGTGTTGTTGTCCCCTATGACAGCAGCAAGACAGCCCCGGTCATGGGCCGTATTGCTTCAACCGGGTTGTAGTACGCGCCCAAGGCGCTTGGTGAAGCATCCGTCGCTCTCGGCGATGACGAGCAGCCGTCTTTTCTTGGGGAATGGGGGGCGGAGAGGAGGAAAACCCGGCGTGGGTAGAAGGGTCTCTCCGGGGTGGCGTGTTTGGCCTATAATACTTCCAGTAACCGTTTGTTTCTCGTTCCCCTGGGAGGTCATGATGCGTGCGTTCCCAGCCAACTCTTCACGGCTGAGCCTAGCGTTGGTCTTGCTGGCTTTGCTCTTCGCCTGCACCCGGGTACCCACCCCGACGCCCACGCCCCAGCCTATCCCCACCCTGACCCCCACCCCCTTTCTGAACGCCAACATTCCTGTTGTAAAACCGCCCTTCACCCTGCTGCGCCGCGACCCAGGCCCCGGGGTGCCCCTCGGACTGCACGCCGCGCTGACCTTCACCTTCACCCGCCCCCTGGATATGGAAAGCGCCCCCGTCGCTTTCCGCCTGACCACGGCTGCGGGCGAGGTCATTCCCGGCACGTTCACCTTCCCCACGGAGCAGGCGTTTCGCTTTGTGCCCGACCAGCCGTTGACCCCAGAGACACGCTACACCGTCACCCTGTCTACCGACCTGCGCGCCGCCGACGGCACTGCCCTGGGCGCGCCCCTGAGCTTCACCTACGACACCGAGGCCGCCTTCGCCGTGCAGCGCGTCTTCCCGCCCAAGGGCAGCCAGGCCGTGCCCCTGGACGCCGAGATCACCGTGGTGTTCAACAAGCCCGTCGCTCCGCTGACCAGCCGGGAAGCCGCGCCGCCCCTGCCCCTGGAGATCACCCCCGCCGTGGAAGGCCAGGGCGCCTGGGTGAGCAGCACCATTTACGTCTTTCGCCCCGATCACCCCCTGTGCAGCGACGCCACCTACACCGTGCGGCTCCCCGCCAGCGTCACCAGCCTCTCCGGGGAAACCCTCACCGAGCCCCTGGTCTGGCGCTTCACCACCCGCGCCGTGAAAGTCACCGACCTGCGCGTGGACGACCAGTGGGCCGACGCCAACAACAACCCGGCCCTGTATGTGCGCCGCGACGCCGCCGTGCGCATCACCTTCTCCGACCCCATGGACGAGGACAGCGTGGCGCAGGCCCTGTCCATCACCGCGGCCGACGGCTCCCCTGCCCCGCCCTACACCCTGCGCTGGAACGAGCGCGCCACCAAACTGACCATCGTGCCGCAGGGCCTCTACGCGCCCGACACGCGGTACATCGTGACCCTCTCCACCGAGGCCCAGGCCAGGGACGGCGGCCACCTTGTCGCTCCGGCGTCCACTGTCTTCCAGACCGCCGGCCGACCTGCCGTGGTGCGCCTGCCCCGGCAGCAGGACTACTTCTCCCCCTGGATCTCGCTGGAATTCAACACCTACCCGGACCGCGACACCCTGGAAGGGCATATCCAAATTTCCCCCGCCCCAGAGCGCCTAACCTGGGAGGTGCACGACCGCACCCTCACCCTGGGCCAACTAGCGGCAGGCACCACCTACACCATCGCCCTGCTTCCCGGCATCGCTGACCTGTACGGCGAGGTATTGGACCAACCCATCACCTTCCAAATCACCACCGCCCATCTAGACCCTGGCTTTGACCTGCTGCTCCCCAGCGGCGGCGTGGCCCTGCTGCGCGCCGACGGCCCCCAGAGCCTCTGGGTGCGCCACGCCAACCTGACCTCCCTGCGCCTGGACATCTACGCCGTGGCCGACGCAACTCTGCTTCACGGCCTGACCACCTACGATACCTGCCCCACCAGCCCGAACCTGGTGTTCTCGCAAACCCTGGACCTCAGCCAGACCCAACGCGACCGCACCCACTATCTGGACCTGGCCCTGCCAGACCTCCTCGGCCATCCCCTGCCTCCGGGGGCCTACTGCCTGCGCGTGGACGGCCAGCCCAACCCCTGGGGCCAGACCCAGGGCGCCTGGCTCCTGGTCGCCACCGACCACCTCACCCTGAAAACCTTCCCCCAGGGCGGCCTGGTCTGGGTCACCGACCTGGACACCGCCGCCTCACAGGCGGACCAGCCCCTCACCCTGTACGCCGTGGAGGAGACCGAGGACCGGGCCACCCGGGTGGTTCCCCTGACCCAGGGCGTGAGCGATGCCCAGGGCCTCTTCCAGCAAAAGGACCTGACCAAGACGCCCCGCTTCGCCCTCCTACACACCCCCGACCGCTTTGCCATCGCCGACGCCCAATGGGAGGCCGATTCCCCCTCTGGGTATCACGCCAGTTACTGGTGGGTGCAGGACGAGCAGGCCCGCCGCACCCAGGCCTTCCTCTACACCGACCGCCCTCTCTACCGCCCCGGCCAGACCATCTACTTCAAGGGCCTGGTGCGGGTCAACGAAGACCTTCACTACCACCTCCCCGAGACCACCCAGGTCTGGGTGAGGCTGGATCGCCAGGGCACCGAAGTCGCCCGCCAGACCCTCGACCTGTCCTCCTGGGGCACCTTTGCCGGGTCCTTCTCCCTGCTCCAGGAGGCCCCGGTGGGCGCGTACACCCTCACGGTGCACGCCGGCCCGGTCTATCTGGGCAGTTTTACCGTGCGCGTGGCCGCCTATCACAAACCCGTGTTCGAGGTGGCCCTCACCCCGCAACAGCCTGACCTGATACCCGGCCAGACCACCACCGTGCGCCTTCAGACCACCTACTACGCCGGGGATGTGGTGGCCAACGCTCAAGTGACCTGGCACACCGAGGTGCAGTCCTACTTCTACCGGCCCCCAGTGGATTTCCGGGACTACACCTTCACTCAGGAGGTGTACTGGCCCTGGGAGTGGGCCTTCACCGGGCCGGAGTACGGCCCCGGAGGCCAGACCCAGAAGGGGGTCACCGATGTCCAGGGACGGCTGGACATCCCCCTGGATCCGGCTGCGGCCCTGCGGGAACTGAAGGACCAGGATGTCCAGATCACCCTGTGGGCCACGGTCACCGACGCGGGCGGGAACACCGCCGACGGACACACCACCGTGGTCGTCCGCCGCAGTCAGGTCTATGTGGGGCTGAAAACAGACCGCTGGGTGGGCGTGCAGGGCGAGCCGCTCCAGGTGCATCTGGTGGCCCTGAGTCCCAAAGGTGAGCCGCTGGCCGGGCAGCGCATCACCGTGGAGGTGCTGCGCGAGGAATGGCACAGCGTGCAGCGTCGTGGGGCCGACGGCATCCTCCGCTGGGAATCCTCGCTGGAGACCACACCCGTGACTACTCTGGGGCCGGTGACCACCGACGGGCGGGGGCAGGCCGACATTACCTTTACCCCGGAGCAAAGCGGCACCTACCGCCTGGTGGCCCGCACTACCGACGCCCAGGGTCGCCCTCGCCAGGCTGCCCTGCGGGTGTGGGTGGCTGGGGAGGAGGCCCTGCTGTGGGAACAAAGCACGCACCTGCTTCCCGTGGTGCCTGACCAGCCGGCCTATCGCCCCGGCGACACGGCCCGCCTGCTGGTGCCTCAGCCCTACGCCGAATCCACCTACGCCCTGGTGACCCTGGAGCGCGGTCAGGTGTACCAGGCCCGGGTGGTGCGCCTGGAGCAGGCCAGCAACCTGATCGAACTGCCCATCGAGGCCGACCTGGCCCCGCAGGTCTTCGCCTCGGTGCTCACCCTGCGCCCCGCCAGAGCGGGCCAGCCCCCCGATTATCGCATGGGCACCGTGCGCCTGCCCGTGGCCCTGGACGCGCAAACCCTGCGCGTGGAAGTCACCCCCGACCGTGAGCAGGCCGGGCCGGGGGAAACCCTGCACCTCACCCTGCGCACGACCACCCTGGACGGCCAGCCCGTGTCGGCCGAGGTCTCCGTGGCCGTGGTGGACAAGGCCCTGCTGGCCCTGGCCCCCGACACTTACGATTTGCTGGGGGAACTCTACCCGGCCAACGGCCTGCAGGTCGCCACGGCCCTGGGCACCACCCAGGACCTGGAGGCTTACAACGCCCGCATCCAGCGCCTGCTGCCCACCGGGGAGGGGATGGGCAGCGGAGGCGGCGGCAAGGGCATGGACACGGGCGGCGTGATCACCGTGCGGGAGACCTTCCGCGATACGGCCTACTGGCAGGCCCAGGTGCGCACCGACGCCCAGGGCCGCGCCGAAGTGTCCTTCACCCTGCCCGACAACATGACTACCTGGGTCGTCCGCGCCCGCGCCGTCACCGCCGACACCCGCGCCGGGGAAGGCGTGGCCGAGGTGCGGGTGTCGCGGCCCTTCTTCGTGCGCCTGCACACCCCCGCCTTCTTCACCGCCGGAGACGAGGTGGCTCTGCAGGCCGTGGTGCACAACACCACCGACGCCCCGCTGGAAGCCACCGTGCGCCTGAGCCGCGCCGAGGGCGTCACCCTGGCCGACCCGGTGACGCAGCAGGTCACCGTGCCGGCGGGCGGGCAGGGTGCGGTCTCCTGGCAAGCCAAAATCGCCGCCGATGCCAGGCGGGTGGACCTGCTCGTAGAGGCCCGGGCCGACGGCTACACCGACGCCGCTCGTCCCACCCTCACCCTGCTGCCCGACGGCGGCATCCCGGTGTACCGCTTCCACACCGTGGAGGCGGTGGGCACGGCTGGTGCCCTCACCCAGGCCGCTCAGGTGGTCGAGGGCGTGAGCGTGCCCTCTGACGCGGCCAATGCCACCCTGCACCTGCAACTGAGCGGCTCGCTGTTGGCCAGGCTGCGAGAGACCCTGGTCACTTTGGGACAGGGTACCCAACCCACCTCCCGTTGCACCCTGAGTTACGCTTCACCCTTGCTGGCCAACGCCGCCCTGCTCCAGGCCTTGGACGCCTCGGGGGCGCCCCCGGCGGAGGACCTGCGCAAGGCGGCCCACCAGATGACCCAGGCGCTGATCGCCTTCCAGGCCTATGATGGGGGCTGGCCCTGGTGTCCTCAAGGGGAAAGCCGCACCGAGCCCACCCTCTGGGCTACCTGGGCGATGCTGGAGGCCCGCCGCGCCGGGCTGGGGGTGGAACCGCGGGTGCTGGATCACGCTGCCGATTTCCTCGAAACTGCCCTTGAGAAGGAGATGCGGCAGCGGCTGCAGGCGCCCGAGGGCGACCTGCTGGCCCTGACGTTGGACCTGCTGACCCAACTGGGGCGCCGCCCTGCCGGGGCCGCCTATCGCCTGAACGAAACGGCCACGGCCCGCCGGGGGGCGCTTAGCCTGGCCGGTTGGGCCCTGCTGCTCCACGCTGCCCAGGAGATGGGCATGAAGCCCGCCTTCACCGACCCCATCGTGCAACGCCTGGAAAACGGGGCCGTGGTGTCCTCGGCCGTCGGCGCCCACTGGGACGGCGCGGGCTGGTGGGGCTGGGCCTCAGACGCCGGGACCACGGCCCTGGCCCTGCGGGCGCTGTTGCAGGCCGACCCCCAGGCGCCCTTCCTGCCCCAGACGGTGCTCTGGCTGTTGGGGGTGCGCGGCGAGCGAGGCTGGGGGAGCGACACGACCAATGCCCTGGTCGCTCTGGCCCTGGCCCGCTGGGCCGCCTTCAGCGGCGAGGCCCAGCCGGATTACGACTACGCGGCTTACCTGGATGAGACCCTGTTAGCCCAGGCCCACATGACGCCCGCCGAGGCCTCCAATCCCCAGACCTGGACCTGGACGCTACGCCCGGACAGCACGCATTCCCTGCGCCTGGGCCGTGGCGCGGGTCCCGGTGTGTTGTACTACCAGGCGTTCCTCGACCTTACCCTGCCGGCGGCCGGGGTGCCCCCGCTGAGCAACGGCCTGCAGGTCGAGCGGGCCTACTACGCCCTGGAGGACTTGACCGCCCCGCGCACCGTCTTCCATCCCGGCCAACTCATCCAGGTGCGATTGACCCTCACCATGCCCCACGACCTGCATCAAGTGGTGCTCACGGACTACCTGCCCGCCGGGCTGGAGGCCCTGGATTTGCCCACCGAGCCCTACCCGGCCGACCTCTTCTCTGCACAGGACTACCTGCGCTACGGCTGGGGCAACTGGTACTTTTATCACCGCGAAACCTACGACGAGCGGGTGGTCATGGTGGCGCCCACCCTCCCCGCCGGGGTGTACACCCTGACCTACTACGCCCGCGCCACGGTGCCGGGCCGCTTCCAGGTGCGGCCCACGGTGGCGTATGAGACCGCCTTCCCCGATGTCCGTGGCCGTAGTGCCGGCGCGATGATTGAGGTGCGGCGATAGTCCTGGTGGAGAAGAGGAACATACCCTTGAAATTCCTTCCGGTCAGGATTTTGCCCGCTTTCTGGCCTGGGAGATGACGGCGATGCTGGCCGTGGGCCTGCTCTTTTGGGCCTTGGGGTTGCTGTTGGGCGCCACCCTGCGCCCTCCCCTGGCTGGTAGCTTGGCTCAAGTGGCTCAGCCCCTGCCGGGATATGCTTTTGTGAGACTTCTGCTGGTTGGTTGGGTGGAGGGGTGATGGTGATGCGGAAGGTGGTGTTTGGGGTTTTGGTAGCGGTGGTTGTGGTGGGATTTTTTGGGGGATTATGGCTACACGAAATCTTGCACGACCTTCCCGACCCCACCCAGGCCCTCCGCACCCCCTACCGTCCCCCAAGTCTTCGGATCACCGACCGTCACGGTCGCCTGCTGTACGCCACCCTCCCCCAAGGAGAAGGCCGTTTTGTTCCCCTCCCCCCGACAGCCATCCCGTTGTGCCTCAAGCAGGCCACCGTGGCTGTGGAAGACGCCACCTTCTACACCAACCCCGGCGTGGACTGGCGGGGCATGATGCGCGCACTGTGGCTGGACCTGCGGGCGGGCCGCGTGGTTGCCGGGGGCAGCACCATCACCCAGCAGGTGGTGCGCCACCTGCTGCTGGCAGACGAAGCGGGGGAACGCACCCTGCGGCGCAAGGTGCGCGAGGCCGTGCTGGCCTGGCGCCTGACGCGCACCCTCTCTAAAGACGAGATCCTGGCCCTCTACCTGAACACCACCTACTACGGCGGCCTGGCCTACGGCGTTGAGGCCGCCGCCCAGACCTACTTCGGCAAGCCCGCCGCCCAACTCACCCTGCCCGAATGCGTCCTGCTGGCCGGGCTGCCCCAGGCCCCGGCCCGCTACGACCCTTTCACCCATCCCGAAGCTGCCCGCGCCCGGCGGGACACCGTTTTGCGGCTCATGGTGCGCCACGGGTTCCTTACCCCCCCGGAGGTCGCCCAGGCCCAGGCCGTGCCCCTGAGCCTGACCCCCTCCCCCTACCCCATGCGGGCGCCCCATTTCGTGTGGATGGTCCTCGACCAGGTGCAGGCCCTCCAACAGGCCGGCCGCCTGCCTCAGGGGGTTCCCCTGGTGGTGCGCACCACCCTGGACCTGGACATCCAGACCCTGGCCGAGGAAGCCGTGCGCCGTCACCTGGCTGCCCTCCGCCGGGAGCGCGACCGTCGGGTGAACAACGCGGCGGTGGTGGTGTTGGACGCGCACACTGGTGCCCTGCGAGCCCTGGTGGGGAGCGCTGACTACACGAATGACACCATCCATGGCGCGGTGAACATGGCCCTGGCCCCCCGCCCCACCGGCTCGGCCTTCAAGCCCCTCATCTACGCCGCCGCCCTCCAGCCCGACCAGCCCCACCCCTGGACCGAGGCCACGGTACTCTGGGATGTGCGCACCGTCTTCACCACCCACGAGGGAAGCCCGTACATCCCCCACAACTACGATTTGCAAGAACACGGCCCGGTGACCCTGCGCCAGGCCCTGGCTTCGTCCCTCAACATCCCGGCGGTGTTGACGTTGCAAAAGGTGGGCCTGGAGACCCCTCTGGCCTATGCTCAACGCCTGGGCATCACCAGCCTGGGCCCGGCCGAGGAGTATGACCTCTCCCTGGCCCTGGGGGGCGGCGAAGTGCCCCTGCTGCAACTGGCTGGGGCTTACACGGCCTTCGCCGCTGGCGGTCGCTTCCGCGCCCCTTGGTGGCTATACGAAGTTACCGATCTTCAAGACCACGTCCTGTACCGCGCCTCATCACCCCCACCGCGCCCCGTCTGGGACCCCCGCGTGGCCTGGCTCATCAGCGACATCCTCAGCGACGACAGAGCCCGGGCCCTGGGCTTTGGCCGCCACTCCTCCCTCGAAGTCGGCTTCCCCGCCGCCGTGAAAACTGGCACCTCCTCCGGCTTCCACGACAACTGGGCCATCGGCTACACCACCCATTGGGTGGTCGGCGTGTGGGTGGGCAACGCCGACTTCCAGGCCATGCAGGGCGTGGACGGCCTCACCAGCGCGGCCCCCATCTGGCACGATCTCATCCGCTCCCTGCACCAGAACGCCCTGCCCCCGCCCTTCCCCCAACCGGACGGTCTGGTGCGCCGGGAAGTGTGCACCCTCTCCGGCCTGCTCCCTTCGCCGGCGTGCCGCCAGCGGCACCTGGCATGGTTCATCGCCGGCACCGAACCCCGCACCGCCGACACGACCTACCGCCTGCTGGAAGTGGACTTGAAGACGGGAGCCCTGGCCTCCCCCAGCACCCCACCGGACCGCCGCGGGAAGGTGCTGGCCCTGAACCTCCCGCCCCAGGGTTGGGCCTGGGCCCGCGCCCAGGGCTGGCCCTTGGTGCAGGACTTCGCCCCCCCGTCCATCCTCCCCGCCCGGGACAACGCCCCCTTGGTGGTGCTCCGCTCCCCGCCGGCCGGCAGCGTGTACCGCCTGAGCCCCGACCTGCCCGCCCAGGCCCAGAAAATCCCTGTGGAAGCCGAAACGGCCCTCGCCGAAGCCACCCTGCGCCTGTGGGCCGATGGCCGCCTGCTGGCCGAGTGCCCCGCCCCCACCTGCCGTGCCTGGTGGCCCCTTACCCCCGGCGAGCACACCTTCTGGGCAGAGGTCCTCCCCCCTCAGGGCGACCCTCACCCCAGCGCCACGGCAAAAATTGAGGTGGAAGGCCGGCCGTAGGGGAACTCCGCCCCACACCGCGCCAGGAGGATTGGGACGACCGAGCCTGAACGAAAGGGAAGCCATGGAAGGATTGGGGGCTGGGGCCGTCTGAGCGCCCTGGTCCATCCTCGGTCATGCAAGCGCGGCTTCCACATTTGGGGAAGGAATGCGAGGGAGGGGAACCCCAGAACCCTCCCCGCAGAGCTTTTTATTGATGTTTGCATGTAAAAACAAACAAAGGTGGAACAGAGTCACAAGCCCCAAGGGAGTAGAGA
>DUEP01000117.1 GCA_011176535.1 Anaerolineae bacterium
CACACCCTCTCCGAGCGATGGTCAGGGAGGGCCCAAAGGATGGACGGGATTATAACACAACGCCCACCTGTTTTCTATGAATTTTCTCATACTAACCTTGCTGCCCGCACGCCCCTCTGGTATAATGCGCACACAACGGCGTCAAGCCGTGCACGCTTACATGTGACACCCCCGTCTTCCGCCGGGGCCGTGTTCTGAACCTGCAACCTCATCCAAGGAGAGATGTATGTTCCCTGCGCTCCTGCTGGCCCTGCGCGAAGGGCTTGAAGCCGCCCTGGTCATCGGCATCCTGCTGGGCACCCTGCGGCAAATCCGGCGCAACGATCTGCGCCCGGCGGTCTGGCAAGGGTTGCTGGCCGCCCTCCTGGTGGCCCTGGGGGCCGGAGGGCTTCTGTATGCCCTCAGCCTGCCTTTAGAGGGAGCAGCCGAGAAAATCTACGAGGGCGTGACCATGCTCCTGGCCGCCAGCGTGCTCACTTGGATGATCTTCTGGATGCAGCATCACGCCGCCTCCCTCAAAGAAAGCCTAGCCACTAAGGTGCGCCGTGATGCCCTCTCGGGTGGCCGCCTGCCCCTGTTCCTCATCGCCTTCTTCGCCGTGGTGCGTGAAGGGCTGGAGTTGGCTTTGTTTCTCACCGCCACCACCCTCACCGAAGGCCTCTCGGCCACCCTGGTGGGCGCCCTGCTGGGCCTTATCGCCGCCGCCGCGCTGGGATGGGGCCTTTTTGCCAGCCTGATCCGCCTCGACCTGCGGCGCTTTTTCGTGATCACCGGCGTGCTGCTCACCCTGTTTGCCGCCGGGCTGGTGGCCCACGGCATGCACGAGTTCATCGAGTTGGGCTGGCTTCCCACCCTTCTCGATCCCGTTTGGAACACGAACCCCCTGCTGCCCGAACAGAGCCCCCTGGGCCGGCTGCTCACCGCCCTTTTCGGCTACAACGGCAACCCCTCGCTGACCGAAGTGCTGGCCTACTGGGGCTATCTGCTGCTCATCGCGCTCCCTTTCCTGCACACGAAAAGACGGGGAATGGCTACCACCCCCGGTCGGGCTTGACAGAGCGCCCCCCTGAGGGGCTATAATAGAAATGCTTCGACACGCAGCGGGCTTTCACGGCCCGCTCCCTTTTCCGCATCATTTAGTGTAAAGAAAACACTTACCCAAGGAGAGCGCCATGCCCCCATCCACTTTACCCGTCCCACCTCATTTTGACCCTGAACGGGTCGGCAAGGTCTGGAAGGTGGATTACGAGGCCCGCGCGCGCGAGGCCCGCGCCTGGGCGCAGCAACACGCCATCCCGCCAGCGGCGCAGGACTCCCCCCGCATCGCCCTGGTGCTCATTGACCTGCAAAACACCTTCTGCCTCCCCGACTTCGAACTTTTCGTCGCCGGGCGCTCGGGTCACGGCGCGGTGGAGGACAACATCCGTCTCTGTCGCTTCATCTACCAGAACCTGCACCACATCACCCACATCGTCGCCACCCTGGATACCCATCTCCCCATGCAAATCTTCCACGCGCCCTTCTTAGTGGACGCCGAAGGGAACCACCCCGCCCCCTTCACCATGATCAGCGCCGAAGATGTGGCCGCCGGCCGCTGGCGCTTCAACCCCCACCTGGCTCCGGTGTTGGGGCTAACCCCCGAGGAGGGGCAGGCCCATCTGGAACACTATGTGCGCACCTTGGCCCAGAAAGGCAAATATCAGCACACCATCTGGCCCTTCCACGCCATGCTGGGCGGCATCGGCCACGCCTTAGTGCCCGCCGTCGAGGAGGCTGTCTTCTTCCACAGCATCGCGCGCTACGCCCAGCCGGAGCACATCATCAAAGGCAACCATCCCCTCACCGAGCATTACTCGGCCCTCGGCCCGGAGGTGAACACCGACCCCCACGGCCACCCGCTGGTGCCGCCCAATGAACGCCTGGTGCAACTCGTGAAGGAGTACGATGCCGTCATCATCACCGGCCAGGCCAAGAGCCACTGCGTGGCGTGGACGGTCAACGACCTGCTGGACACCCTGGAGCAACGCGGCCAGGGTCACCTGGCCCGGCGCATCTACCTGCTGGAAGACACCACTTCCCCTGTGGTGGTCCCCGGGGCGGACTTCACCGACGCCGCCGATGAGGCCTACGCCCGCTTCGCCCGGCGCGGGGCCCATCGGGTGACCACCGAGCAGCCCCTGGACACGTGGGGCATCGCCTGACCCCAGGGAGGGGAACCCACCCCGAGGTTCTGCCTGCCCCCGGCCGCATCCGGGAGGGGCGCACCTCCGGGGTGGGGCTCCCCCCTCCATCTCCTGCCGACTCCACGCCATCTTTTCAAAGGAGGCCTCACCATGAGCATCTTCGACGGGCAGCGGCTGGACGCATCCGCCCTTCACCTGGATTGGGAAGGCATTCGCCGCCAGCGCTATAGCGACAAATACTTCGTCAACATCGCCCGCCTGCTGGGCGCATTGAACGCCCAGGGCTACACCTACGCCGGAAGCCACGGTCGGCTGCCCGCGGAACAAAGCCATGGCCTGCCCATCGGCGATATGGAAGTCGAGATGCAATGGTTCACCCGCCGCCGGGGTACCACGGTGGTGGCCGGAGTGGATGTCGCTCTGGCCGTGCTACGCCGGGCAACGGGCTACTGGGAGGGCGAACGCTTTATCCCCACCGCCGACCGCCTGCAGGTCTGGGCCGTTCAGGACGGCGACACCGTGGCCTACCACGGCGACCCCCTGCAGGTGCAGCCGGTGCTGCGGGTGCGGGGCCGCTACCGCGATTTCGGTCCCCTGGAAACCGTGACCCTGGGCTTCCTCACCCGCGCCAGCCGCATCGCCACCAACACCTACCAGATCCTCCAGGCCAGCGGGGGCAAGCCGGTGCTCTTCTTCCCCGCGCGGTTCGATTTGCCCTCCGTGCAGGCGCTGGACGGCTACGCCTACTTCATCGGCGTGCAACGCTACAATCACGATTTCGACGCCCAGGTGCAGCCTTTCATCTCCACCGACGCCCAGGGCGAATGGTGGGGCGGCGTGGGCGGCGGCACCACGGCTCACGCCTTTCTGGCCTGCTTCCTGGGCGACATCCCCGAGGCCATGGTGACCTTTGCCCGCCATCTGCCGCCGGAGGTGCCGCTCATCGCCCTGGTGGACTTCAACAACCATTGCGCCCGCGACGCCGTCACCGTGGCCTGGACCATGTTCCAGCACTACCGCGCCGCCTTAGAGGCCAACAAGCCCGAAGAAGCCCGCAAGTTCAAACTCTTCGGCGTGCGGCTGGACACGGCCGGCGACCTGCGCGACGCCTCCATCCCTCCGCTGGGCTCTCCCGAACTGGACCTGGGCGTGAACCCCCGGCTGGTCTTCGCCGTGCGGGAAGCCCTCGACCACGCCTGGGAACACTGGGACCTGCCGCCCCGCTGGCGCGAGGAGGCCCGCCGTTACTGCCAGGAGATCAAGATCGTGGTCTCCGGCGGCTTCAACCCGGAGAAAATCACCCGCTTCGAAAAGTTAGGCGTGCCGGTGGATTTCTACGGCGTCGGCTCCTGGTTCTACAACAACCACGGCCCCACGGTCACCGACTTCACCGCCGACGTGGTGCGTGTCAAAGTCGGCGATCGCTGGGTGGACATGGCTAAGGTGGGCCGCCGCGCCTGCGACAATCCCCGCCTGGAGCGTGTGTGGTGACGGCCCAGGCGACTGAAGACAGCACCCCACCGTTGACAACGGGGGTGAATGCTTTAAAATGGAGTCGGAGAGAGGAGGCCGGCCGGGTGGTCGCGGCGCAGCGCAGGCTGCGTCGAGGAAAGTCCGCACTCCACAGGGCAGGGAGCCGGGGAAAACCCGGGCGGGGGTAACCTCGCGCACAGGGCCACAGAAACAGACCGCCAGCGACCTGCGCTTCGCGCGCAGGTGCGGGCAAGGGTGAAAAGGTGGGGTAAGAGCCCACCGGCGCGTCGGGTAACCGGCGCGGCCAGGCAACCGCCTCCCGGAGCAAGGCCGAGCAGGGGCGAAGGCGGCTTGTCCGCCGGGGTGTGGCCCGCACCCCTGGAGCCCCGGGTAGGCCGCACCGCCTGCGGGCGGGCGCGTGGCACCCCCACGCGCAGACAGATGACCACCCAGGCGGGCCGCGGGCGGGAAGACGCCATGGCGTAAACCGTCCGCCCCGTCGGACAGAATGCGGCTTACAGGCCGACCTTCTCTCTCCGCGTATCTTCCTTCGCCAGGCGCTTATGCATCCTGCTCCCACCCATCTGCTCCTCGACCTGGACGGCACCCTTTACCCCGAGGCTGTGGGCCTCTGGCCGGCCATCAAGGAACGCATCGGCCGCTACCTCACCGAACGCCTGGGCCTTTCGCCGGTCGAGGCCCAGCGCCTGCGCCGGGAGTATGTGCAGCGCTACGGCACTACCCTGCGCGGGCTGCAACTCCACCACGGGGTGGACCCCCAGGACTTTTTGGCTTTTGTCCACGACCTCCCTATCGAGGAGATGCTCCAGCCCGATCCCCGCCTGCGCGCTATCCTCGAGGCGGTGTCGCAACCCAAATGGGTGTTCACCAACGCCGATGAACCCCACACCTGGCGCGTGCTGCGGCGCCTGGGCATCGACGACCTCTTCGCCGGCATCATCGACCTGGTCGCCACGGACTTCCATCCCAAGCCCCACCCTCACGCCTTCGCCGTGGCCCTGACGCGTCTAGGGCATCCACCCGCCCGCTCCGTGGCGGTGCTCGACGACCTCCCCCGCAACACCCGCGCCGCACGCCAGTTGGGCTTCCTGAGCGTGCTCGTCGGCAGCGAACCGGCCCAACCCGACGATGCCCACTTCTTTCTCCCCAACATTTATCATCTCCCCACCCTTTCCTTCTGACGGAGGCCCTCATGTGGACCAAAATCCTGCTGGCCCTGGCCGCCACCGTGCTCATCACCGCCGGCGTGATCCTCTTCGCCTGGGCCATAGCCCAAACCTGGGGCGATTTCAGCCTGCTGTTCCAACGCCTGCGCCAGCGCGCACGCAACCCCTGGGAAGACGAAGACAAGGCCCTGGAAGCCCTCCAGGACCGAGTGCGTCGCCTGGATCCGGATTTACTTCCCCCCTCCAGGGAGACACCCGAAGGAGACGCCTCCCCGCCCGCTGAGGCATCCTGAGCCCACTGTTTTCTTACGAAACCTTTACATCGCTCTTATGCGACACTCATTTTCTTGTGCTAAAGTACATTTTTGGGCGGTGGCGTCTTTCGGCCCAAGGGCGCTCGGGCCCGGCCACCACCATCCTGGGAAAACCCTTTCAAGGAGACCGTGATGAACCGCTGGGTGAAAGCATTGCTCATTCTCCTGGTCGGCGTGGTGATCGTCGGGGGTGCCTTTGCTGCGGGTGCCCTGGTAGGCTACGGCTGGGGCCGCCACCAAAGCCCGGCTTTGCCTACCCCGTCCGCCTCCACCCTCATCCCCACCACACCGGCCCATCCTTCGGCCTCGGCCCCCACGACCGAAGCCACCCCCCAAGACCTCAACGCGCTCTTCGCGCCTTTCTGGGAGGCCTGGCGCATCGTCCACGACCAGTATGTGGATCAGCCGGTGGACGATGTGAAACTCATGCGCGGCGCCATCCGCGGCATGCTGGACTCCCTGGGCGACCCTCATACTGACTACATGAACCCCGACGACTACAAAGAAGCCACCACCATGCTGGAAGGCGAGTACGAGGGCATCGGTGCCTGGGTGGACATCTCCGGCGACTATCTCACCATCATCAGTCCCATGCCCGGCTCCCCGGCCGAGAAGGCCGGCCTGCAACCGGGCGACCAGATCATCGCCGTGGACGGCGATGATGTGAGCGGCGTGGCCCCTGAGGTGGTGCGCAAACGCGTGCTGGGGCCGGCCGGCACCCAGGTCCGCCTGACCATCCGCCGGGAGGGCGTCGAGGAGCCCTTCGATGTGGCCATCACCCGGGCCCACATCACCATCCCCAGCGTGGAAGGCCGCATGCTGGATAACAGCGTCGCCTATGTGCAGATTTACACCTTCGGCGAGAAGACCGGCCAGCAGTTGCACGAAATCCTCCAGGACCTGCTGG
The DNA here is from genome assembly GCA_011176535.1 of Anaerolineae bacterium. Lineage (NCBI taxonomy): Bacteria > Bacillati > Chloroflexota > Anaerolineae > Anaerolineae bacterium. The sequence goes on from DUEP01000117.1 coordinate 6,065, forward strand.
CCCAAAACCCCAAAGGGCTGATCATCGACCTGCGCAACAACGGCGGCGGCTACCTGAGCACAGCCATCCAGGTAGCCTCGGAGTTTCTGCCCGAGGGCACGGTGGTGATGTACGAGCGCTACGGGGACGACACTCAACAAGTTTACAAGGCCCAGGCCGGTGGGCTGGCGACCGACATCCCCCTGGTGGTGCTCATCAACGAAGGCTCGGCCTCCGCTTCGGAAATCGTGGCCGGAGCCATCCAGGACCACGGTCGCGGCCTGCTGGTGGGTACCGTCTCCTACGGCAAAGGCTCCGTGCAGAACTTGATCCCGCTGCAGAACGACCAGGGCGCCGTGCGGGTTACCGTGGCCCGCTGGTACACCCCCAAAGAGCGCCTGATCAGCGGTCAGGGGTTGACGCCGAATGTCACCGTCGAGTTGACCAAAGAGGACATCCAGGCCAAGCGCGACCCACAACTGGACAAAGCCGTGAAACTCATCCTCCAGGGGAAAGCACCCTCCGGGGTCAACAAATAGCCCACGGGAGAGGCCAATCAGGAGGTGGCTATGTTCTGGTTCGACCCGTATTACCTGATCTTCATGGCGCCTGCCTTCATCTTGATGATGTTGGCTCAGTGGTATGTGAGTTCGGCCTTTCGCAAATGGAGCCGTGTGCCCGTGCGCACGGGGCTATCGGGAGCCGAGGCCGCCGAACGCCTCATCCGCCACGCCGGACTCTACGGCGTGACCATTGAGATGACCGGCGGCATGCTCAGCGACCACTACGACCCGCGCAACAAGGTGTTGCGTCTTTCGCCCGGCGTGTATCAGGGGCGCTCCGTGGCCTCGGTGGCCGTGGCCGCCCATGAACTGGGCCACGCCCTGCAGGATCAGGAGGGCTATGCCGCCTTACGGCTGCGCACGGCCATGGTGCCGGCAGTGAACTTCGGCTCCTACCTGGGCTGGATCCTCATCCTCCTGGGCCTGTTCCTCCACCTGACCAATCTGGCCGTGGTAGGGCTGGTCATCTTCTCCCTGGGCGCGGTGTTCGCCCTGATCACCCTGCCCGTGGAGTTCAACGCCTCGGCGCGGGCCAAGCGCCTGCTCCAAACCGCGGGCATCGTGCAGACCGAAGACGAAGCGCGGGGCGTGAACACCGTCCTCAACGCCGCAGCCCTCACCTATGTGGCCGCCCTCATCACCGCGGTGATGCAAGTGCTCTACTACGCCTTGCTCATCTTCGGCGATCGACGCCGCCGCTAACACCACCAGGGGCGCTCGGCCAGCGGGCGCCCCCTCTCGTTTTCTCCCTCTTCCCATCCTCCTTCGACGCGGAGATGACCCATGAAAGCCCGAAACATCCTGCTAGCCCTGCTTTGGGTTGTCACCGCTTGTGGAGCGGCGGCCATCGGGGGCGCCCTTGGCGGCTGGTGGATCGCCCGACACCAGACCGTCCCCGCGCCCGCGGTGGCCACGGCCGAGCCTATCGCTTCCGCCGGCCAGCCCCAAAACACCGGCGTGCTCCGCGTGAGCAGCACCGAGATCGAGACGGCCATCACCCAGGCGGTGGAAAAGGTCAGCCCGGCCGTGGTCACGGTGGTGGGCCGCATCCCGGGCCAGATGACCTTCTTTGGCCCCACACCCGACCGTCAGGTGAGCGGTTCGGGGGTGATCATCTCCGAGAAGGGTTACATCCTGACCAACAACCATGTGGTGGAAAACACCGACCGCCTGCGGGTGATCTTCGCCGACGGCAGCGAACAGACCGCCCAACTGGTCGGCGCCGATCCCTTTGCCGACCTGGCCGTGCTCAAAGTACCCGGCCCGGTGCCCGCCGTGGCCACCCTGGGCAACTCCGACCTCCTCAAACCCGGCGAGACGGTCATCGCCATCGGCTCGCCGCTGGGCGCCTTTCGCAACACCGTCACCGTGGGCGTGGTCAGCGCCACCGGGCGCAACCTGGATACCGGCAAGGGTTACCAACTAGAAGGCCTCATCCAGACCGATGCGGCCATCAACCACGGCAACTCGGGCGGGCCATTGGTCAACCTGGCCGGGGAGGTGGTGGGCATCAACACCCTGATCGTCCGCGGCAGCGGCCTGAGCGGCGATGTGGCCGAAGGGTTGGGCTTCGCTATCCCCTCCAACACCGCCCGCGCCGCGGCCGAGCAGATCATCACCAAAGGGTATGTCTCCCGCCCCTACCTGGGCATCGGCTGGCAAAGCATCACCCCGGCCATCGCCCGCCGCTACGGCCTGCCCGCCGAATGGGGCGTCTATGTGGCCCAGGTGGAGCCCAACAGCCCGGCCGCCAAAGCCGGCCTGCAACAGGGCGACATCATCGTCCAGATCAACGACACCCCTCTGAACAAGGAACACAACTTCATCAATGTGCTCTTCGACCATCAACCCGGCGAGACAGTCACCCTCAAAGTGTATCGCAGGCAGCGGTTGATGGAAATTCAAGTCACCTTAGGCGAGCGACGCATCCAGTAACCCCCGGCCCGGCTGGACGCCACAGGTCCAGCCGGGCTTTTTGATGGCAGCCTCTTGGTATAATGGCGGCATGCGCAAATTACTTTTTCCCCTGCTCCTGCTCCTCGGGGTTCTATTCATCATCAGCCGCCTCGCCGAACTGGAAACCATAGGCCGAACGCTACGCCAGGCCAACCCGCGTTACTTAGTGCTCGCCTTCGGGGTGCAGATGCTGTGGTTCCTCAACGCAGGTCTCAATCTCCGCTGGATTTATCGCGCCCTGGGGCTGAAGGAATCCCTGCTCCGGCTGACGCTGCTCAGCGTGGCCGCCAGTTTCACCAATGTAGTCGCCCCAGCCGGCGGCATGACCGGCATGGCCGTGTATGTCTCCGAAGCCCAGCGCCAGCGCTATTCCCCGGTCCGCGCCACCGTGGCCGGGATGCTTTACTTCTGGAGCGAATATGTGGGCTTCCTGGCCGTCCTGGCTCTGGGGATCATTGTGCTGATTCGGCGCAACAACCTCCACACCCCGGAAATCGTGGCCTCGGCGCTCATGGGCTTGCTCGTGTTCGGACTGGGGACCCTGCTTTACCTGGGCATGCACTCCGCCCGGCAACTAGGCGCGGTGCTGGCCTTTGCCGCCCGCGCCATCAACGCCGTGCTACGCCCTTTCCTTCACCGCCCCTACCTCTCCGAGGAACGCGCCCATCACTTCGCCCATGATGCCCAGGCCGGTTTGCGCACCCTGGGCCAGAAGCCCAAAATCATGCTGGTTCCCCTGCTTTTGGGGCTGACCAGCAAACTGCTGTTGCTGCTTGTCCTCTTGCTCTCGTTCAGGGCCTATCAGGTCCCCTACTCCCCCGGGACCATCGTGGCTGGATTCTCCATCGCTTACCTTTTCCTCATCATCTCGCCCACCCCATCGGGGATCGGCGTGGTCGAAGGCCTGCTCACCGTGGGGCTGAATTCGATGTATGTTCCTCTGGGGCAGGCCGCCATCGTGGCCCTGACTTATCGCGCTGTGACCTTTTGGGTGCCGTTGCTGCTCGGCCCGGCCGCCTTTCGCCTGTTGGACCACCTCCCCGGCCCCGGCCCCACCCTCTCCCGATGACTCCCCAAGAACTTGGCCCCAACACGCCCCCTTTACCTCACTTCGTGGCAAGATAACGCGGCCACGGAGGCGTTTGGGCGCTCCCAGCCCAGCGCACCCCATCGCACTTCGTGGTAAGATAAAAAGGTCACGGAGACCTGCTCTGCCCCCTGCCCGTCAGGGGGTTTGTTATGCCTTGAATCCAGGAGGCGTTTATGGCAAACCGTTCCTTCAGCCTGCGGCGTCTGCTTCTCGGCGACCCGCTGGCCACCTGGCAGGCTAAACATGAGCGGCTCACCAACGCCAAGGCGCTGGCCATATTCTCGTCCGACGCCCTTTCCTCAGTCGCCTATGCCACCGAAGAAATTCTCTTCGTCCTCCTCCCCGCGGGGATGGCCGGGCTGACCCTCTCCATCCCCATTTCCTTAGCCATCGCCATCCTGCTCTGGATCGTCGGCACTTCCTACTACCAGACCATCCACGCCTACCCCCAAGGGGGCGGCTCATACATCGTCACCAAGGACAACTTGGGCACTCTGCCCGGCCTGGTGGCCGCCGGCGCCTTGTTGACCGATTATGTGCTCACTGTGGCCGTGTCCATCGCCGCGGGCGTCAGCGCCCTCTACTCCTTCTCCCCCCCGCTCTATCCTTACCGCGTGTACCTGGGCGTGGCGGGGATCGCCCTGATCACCATCATCAACCTGCGCGGCGTCCGGGAATCGGGCACCATCTTCTCCATGCCCACCTACATGTTCATCGGCAGCATCCTGGCCTTGCTGGCCGTGGGCTTCTACCGCTACTTCACCGGCCAACTGCACCCCATCACGGTCACCGGCGCGGAAGTCCCGATCACCCCTACCCAGGCCATCACCCTCTTCTTTGTGTTGCGCGGCTTTTCGGCCGGGTGTACGGCCCTCACCGGCGTGGAAGCCATCAGCGACGGCATCCCCGCCTTCAAGCCCCCCGAGGCGAAAAACGCCGGCCAGACGTTGCTCATCATGATCTCCCTGCTCACCACCATGTTCCTGGGGATCACCTTCCTGGCCCATCAGGTCGGCGCGGTGCCCACACACGAAGAGACCGTCCTTTCCCAAATCGCCCGCGCCGTCTTCGGCGAAGGGATCGGGCATGCCATCATCCAGGGAGCCACAGCGCTCATCCTCTTCCTGGCGGCCAACACGGCGTTCTCCGACTTTCCCCGGCTGAGTTACTTCCTGGCGCGCGACCGCTTCATGCCGCGCCAGTTCGCCAACTTAGGCGACCGTCTGGTGTATTCCAACGGCATCCTCACCCTGGGCACCCTGGCCTCGCTGCTGCTCATCCTCTTCCACGGCGACACCCATCATTTGCTGCCCCTCTATGCCGTGGGTGTGTTCATCGCCTTTACCCTCTCACAGAGCAGCATGGTTGTGCGCTGGTGGCGCTTGCGCACACCGGGCTGGCAACACTCCCTGTTCTTCAACGCCATCGGCGCTCTATCCACCTTCATCGTTCTGGGTGTGATCCTGATCACCCGCTTTACCCGCGGGGCCTGGATCGTGGCCTTGCTGATCCCCATTCTGGTCCTCATCTTCCTGCGCATCCACCGCCATTACGAATTCGTGGCGGCTCACCTCTCGCTGGAGCGCTTCGGATCACCACCGCACATTCGCCGCCACCGCGTCATCGTGCCCATCGGAGGGGTTCACCGCGGCGTGATGCATGCCCTGCATTACGCCCGCACCCTCTCGCCGGATGTCACCGCCGTCCTGGTGGATGTAGACCCCACGGAAACCCAAAAAGTGCTTCAGAAATGGGAGAAATGGGGAGATGGCATCCGCCTGAAGGTGTTGCCTTCCCCCTATCGGTCCATCATCGGCCCGTTCCTGGAGTATCTGGACACCCTGGAGGCCGAATCCCTGCCCCAGGACATGATCACCGTGGTACTCCCGCAATTCGTGCCCGCCCGCTGGTGGGAAAACCTGCTCCACAACCAGACCGCCTTGCTGTTGCGCATGGCGCTGATTTTCCGCCGGGGCACTGTGGTGACCGATGTCCCTTACCACCTGGGCCTCGTGAGTCAAAACAACGGAGGGAATCAGCCATGAAACTCATCATTGTGGGATGCGGACGCCTGGGGAGCGCCCTGGCGTTGAGCACGGCCCGCGCAGGTCACGAAGTGACCGTGGTGGACCGCTCGGCGCAGGCCTTCGACCGGCTAGGCGCCGATTTCCACGGTCGCACCATCCAGGGCGAAGTGCTCCACCAGGAGGTGCTGCGCCGCGCCGGCATCGAGGAAGCCGACGGCTTGGCCGTGGTCACCCCCGACGACCATGTCAACCTGGTGGTGGCCCGGATCGCCGTGCTGCGCTATGGCGTACCCAATGTGGTGGTCCGCGTGTACGGTCTGCGCCACCGCCCCCTCTTCGAGGAACTGGGCGTGCAAACCGTGGCCAGCGCCCTTTGGGGCGCCCAGCGGCTGGAACAACTGCTGACGCACCCCGGCCTCTCCACCCTGGGCACCTTTGGCCACGGCGAAGTCTCCCTGGTGGAGGTTCGCGTGCCTGCCTCCTGGGAAGGGCAGACCCTGGACGCGCTTTACGCCGAGGAGGCCATCCGACCGGCGGTGGTGGTACGTGGCGGCCAGGCCCTGCTGCCCACCCAGGCCCATTTCGTGCTCCACGAAGGGGATCTGCTGGTGCTGGCCGTCTCCCGCCAAGCCATGAAACGCCTGAGCGACTTCTTCCGCCACCCGCAAAACGCCGAAGCATCCGCGAAACCGCAGTAAGGAGGGCGTTATGTTCGTCATTGTTGCTGGCGGCGGTCGGGTAGGCTCCACCCTGGCCGAGCGCCTGCTGGAAGGCGGCCACAAGGTGCGCCTCATCGAACACCGGCCGGCCGTGTTGGAGCGCCTGCACCGCGAACTGCCCACCGAGGTGATCGTGGTGGGCCAGCCTACCGACCCGGACCTGCTGGAGCGCATCGGGGTGCGTCAGGCCCAGGCCTTGGCCATCGTGCTCTCCGACGACGCGCAGACCCTTTCGCTGGCCTCGCTGGCCCGCTTCCGTTATCAGGTGCCGCGGATCATCGCCCGCGTGAACGACCCGCGCAACCGCTGGCTCTTCGAGCAAGATATGGGTGTGGATGTAGCCCTCAACCAGGTGGAGATTTTCACCAGCCTGGTCGCCGAAGAGATTTCCCTGGGCGATATGATGACCCTGCTCAAACTCCGGCGGGGCAAGTACATGCTGGTCGAGGAAAAAATCCCCCCGGGCGCGCCGGTCATTGGCCAGCCCATCAAAGACCTCGACCTGCCACAGCAGTGCGTCATCGCCGCCATCATCCGCCACGGTGAAATCGTGGTGCCCCGTGGCATGACGGCGCTGGAGGTGGAAGACGAGGTGCTGGCCATCACCGACGCCCAGGGCGCCGAGGCCCTGCATCGGCTGTTCACGCCCAAGAGCCAGGCCTGAGCGCCCTGGACGACCCTCCCTTTTTCTTTGACCAATGGGGCCAAGTGAGGTATAATCGGCCCGCGCCCCCAGAGAGGCAGGGGCGCCCTTTAGTGTTGCCCATAAGGGTTCCTCCGCCACGCGCGGGAGACCACCCTTCATCCTACGCGACGAGGGAGAACGATGCCAAAACGCACTTACCAACCCAAGATCCGCCGCCGGTTACGCCGGCATGGCTTCCGCGCCCGCATGGCTACGCGTGGCGGGCGGAAAGTGCTCAAGCGCCGCCGCCTGAAGGGCCGCCATCGCCTGACAGTGCGCATGAACAACCATGTGAAACGCATCAACTGGAAATCCCACTAAGCCCCCCGCGGGAAGGCGCCTTTGGAGTTTGGGTGAACCGTCGCTTTCGTCTCAAGCGAGCCTCTGATTTCCAGCGGGTGCGGCGCGAGGGACGTTCCTTTGCCCACCCGCTGGTTGTCTTAGTCGTCGCCCCCAACACGGAGGGTAGGGTGCGGGTGGGAGTGGCCGCCGGACGAACCATAGGCAAAGCCGTGGCCCGCAACCGAGCCAAGCGGCGCCTGCGGGAGGTCATACGGCCTCTCCTCCCCCTCCTCCCCCCAGGGTGGGATTTGCTGCTCATCGCCCGTCATCCGCTCAACCAGGCCCCCTTTGCCGACCTGCGGCAGGCTGTGTATCTTTTGCTGCGCCGCGCCGGGCTGCTTCCCCCACCTGCTGCGCCTTCCCCGCGTCGAGAAAATCTCTCATGACCTCTCATCAGCATCCGCACGACCATCCTCCGCTGGATTTCGCGCTCCGTCCCCCAAATCCGCCTCAATCCCCACTGAAAGACCTACCGCGCACGCCGCGCTACTGGCCGCGCTGGGTGCTTTTGTTGCTCATCCGGCTTTACCAAAACACCTTTTCCCGGGCGCTGCCGGTCAACACCTGCCGCTTTTACCCCACCTGCTCCCACTACGGGTACGAAGCCATCTACAAATACGGCGTGCTTAAAGGAGGATGGCTGGCGCTCTGGCGTGTGCTGCGCTGCAACCCCTTCAACCCCGGCGGCTACGACCCGGTCCCCTGACCCCCGTCGGGGCATCTTTGCTTGTTGGATTGGAAACATGATGATCAAACGCTTTCGTCGCACGATCTTCTTCCTGGTGCTCCTGGCCTTCGCGCTGAGCGCCTGCTCCGGCGCCTACGCGCACAGTTCGGGCTGGCCAGGGCTGAGTGTGCAGGACACCACGGCTTACCTGAGTTACAACAACGGCGTCTACGCCGTGGATATCGAAAAAGGCCAGGTGCTCTGGCAATTCCCCGAGGAAGCCAGCCGCGACCAGACCTTCTACGCCGCCCCCGTGCTCACCCCAGACGGCAAGCAACTCCTGGTCGGCTCGTACGACCACAAACTCTACAGCCTGGACCCGGCCAGCGGCCAACTCCTCTGGGACTTCAAGGAGGCCAAGAGTTACTACATCGGCGCCCCGCTGGCCACCGAGGCGGCCATCTACGCCCCCAACGCCGACGGCGTGCTCTACGCCCTGAGCCTGGACGGCCAACGCCGCTGGACCTTCCACAGCGACCGCGCCCTCTGGGCCACCCCGGCCACCGATGGTCAGCGGCTCTATCTGCCGGCCATGGATCACCGGCTGTACGCGCTGAACCCCGACGACGGCCAGGTCCTCTGGCAGACCGACCTGGGAGGTGCCATGGTGAGCGCTCCTGCTCTGGCCAAGGGCGTGCTCTACCTGGGCACCTTTGCCGACAAAGTGGTCGCCGTGCGGGCCGAGGACGGCCAACCCTTGTGGGAAGCCTCCACCAGGGGCTGGGTCTGGAGCACGCCCGCCTACGCTCAGGGACGCCTGTTCTTCGGCGATGTGGAGGGTGCTTTCTACGCCCTGGATGCCCGCGACGGCTCCCTGCTCTGGTCCATCCAACCCGACGGCCCTATCGTAGACACCGCGGCCGTCGACCAGGGCACCGTGTACTTCACCACCGAACAAGGCACCCTCTACGCCGTCAGTGCCGAAGACGGCACCGTGCGTTGGACCTACAACGCCGGGGCCACTTTGCAGACCGGCCCGGTGCTCACCCCCGGCGGCATCGTCCTCATCGCCCCCACCGACGGGAGCGACCTGCTCCAGGCGCTCAACGCCGCCGACGGGCAACCCCGCTGGGCCATCCAACCCGCCAAGTAATCGCAGCCTGGCTGCACATCCTCTGCTGGATACGGATAAGACACCATGTGGAACCAATTTGTTGTTGACCCCATGCTCAATGTTCTGCTGGCCATCTACAACTTGCTGGGCGGGAACTTTGGGTTGGCCATCATTCTCTTCACCATCCTTATTCGCCTGATCATCTACCCCCTCAGCCGCCAGCAAATACAAAGCGCCGAGGCCATGCAGAAACTGCAACAGGACCCGCGCTGGAAGAAAATCCAGGAAAAGTACAAAAACAACCGGGAGAAACTGGCCCAGGAGCAGATGCGGCTTTACCAGGAACTGGGCGTCAACCCCTTTGCTTCCTGTCTGCCCTCCATCATTCAGATTCCCATCATCTTTGGCCTTTACCAGGCCATCATCAAGGCTCTGGCCAGCACCCCCACTCAGATGCTGGACCTGACCCGGCACATCTACCCCATGTTCGACATCGCCTCCCTCATCCCGCTGAACAGCCACTTCCTGTGGATGGACCTGGGGCAGCCCGAGCGTCTCTTCATCCCCGGATTGAACTTCGGCATCCCGGTACTGGCCATTCTAGTGGGCATCACCACCTACCTGCAGTCCAAGATGATGCCCACCACCAGCACAGGCGGCGGCCAGGGAGAGATGATGGGCCAGATGATGACCATATACATGCCCCTGCTACTCTTCTACTTCACCATGGCCTACGCCGCCGGGTTGGGCCTGTACTTCTTCACCAGCAACCTGGTCACCATCGCCCAATACGCCCTGATGGGCAAACTGGACTGGCAAAGCCTGTTCGGCGGAAAAGCAAAAGCATCACGTTGAACCCCTCGACGCGCGGTGGGATCACCGCGCGTCGGTCTATCCCCGCCCATCACGGAAAGTGAGGCCTGCCATGAACGAACAATCGCAAATCAGTATTGAAGTCATCGCTCCGACCGTGGACGAAGCCGTGCAGCGCGGGCTGGAGCAGTTGGGCCTGATGCTGGACGAAGTGGAGGTGGAAATTCTGGATCGAGGCGGGCGCGGTCTCTTTGGTTTGCTGGGCCGCCGCCAGGCCCGAGTGCGCCTCACGGTCAAGAAGCCCCAGGAAGAAGCCGCGGCCCCGGCGCCCTCTCATCCCCGCCGCGAGGCCGCCCAACCCTCCGCCCCGCCGGCCCGCGAAAAACCTGCCGCCTCTCAGCCCACCGTGACCGACGAGACTCTGCAAGTTGTGGAAGCCACAGTGCGCGAGTTGCTGGACAAACTTCAGGTGCGGGCACGGGTCTCCACCCGATACGGCGAAGCCGAAGGCAACGGCCCTGCCCCGGTCATGGTGGACATCCGTGGGCGCGACCTGAGCATCCTCATCGGACGCCGCGCCGAGCGTCTCAATGCCCTGCAGTTCATCACGCACCTTATCGTGGGAAAAGAATTGGGGCGCAATGTACCCATCATCGTCGATGTGGAAGGCTACCGCAAGCGCCGCGAGAAGCAACTGCAGCGCATGGCACGGCGCATGGCCGACCAGGCCGTGCGCACCGGGCGTCGCGTGGTCATGGAACCCATGCCCGCCAACGAACGCCGCATCGTCCACATCGCCCTGCGCGATGACCCACGGGTGACTACCAAGAGCATCGGTGAGGAGCCCCGCCGCAAGGTCACCATCATCCCCGTCAAAAAAGCCTGATGGCGTCGCGACCTCTGCCTTCGACGCGGAGGGCCTGCGGGCTCTCCGCGTTTTCCTTTCCCGTCAGGGTTTCGGGTATAATTTGGACATGACCACATTGCGTTACAACCCCGTGGATTACCTGGTGGTGGGCCACCTCACTAAGGATCTGACCCTTTCAGGCCCCCGCCTGGGTGGTACGGCGGCCTACGCGGCGCTGACGGCCCGCGCTTTGGGCCTGCGGGTGGGGATCGTCACCGCCTGGGCGGGCGATCTGGACGCCTCGCCGCTGGCTGGCATCCCCCTCGCCGGGCCACCCTCCGAGGTGACCACCACCTTCGAAAACCGGGAAACCCCTCAAGGGCGCCAGCAAACCCTGCACGCCCTGGCCCCGTCCCTGGCCCTCTACCACACCCCGGAGCCCTGGCGTCGGGCCCCCATCGCCCACATCGGGCCAGTGGCGCAGGAAGTCGAGCCGAACGTGCTCCCCGGGCTGCACGCCAGCCTGCTCGGCATCACCCCCCAGGGTTGGCTCCGCCAGTGGGACGCCCAGGGCCAGGTGCACCCCGGCGAATGGCCCGAAGGGTCCGTGGTGCTCCGCCAGGCGCATGCCGCCGTGCTGAGCATCGAGGACCTGGGAGGCCACGAGGAGCGCATCCCCGAACTGGCCTCGGCCTGCCGGGTGCTGGTCATTACCCGGGGCGCCCAGGGGGCCGACCTCTACTGGCAAGGGGAAGTGCACCACTTCGACGCCCCCCAGGTGCCTGAACGCGATGCCACCGGCGCAGGCGACATCTTCGCCGCGGCCTTCTTCGTGCGGCTGTACCAAACCCGCGACCCATTGGAAGCCGCCCGTTTCGCCACGCTGCTCGCCGCCGACTCGGTCACGCGGGTGGGCCTGGACGGCGTCCCCTCCATGGAGCGCATCTTCACCCTCCTGCGGCATTAACCCGGAGGCAACATGGCCCGTGTGTACACTCTGGTCAACCAGAAAGGCGGGGTGGGCAAAACCACCACCGCCATCAACCTGGGCGCGTATCTGGCCTACTACGGCCAGCGGGTGCTGCTCATCGATTTGGACCCGCAGGCAAACGCCACTTCCTGCCTGGGGGTGGACAAACACCAGGTGCGCGGCGGCACCTATGAGGTCCTGTTGGGCGCCTCGCCGGCTGCTTCGCTCATCCTGCACAATCCCAGGCTCAAACTTTCTCTGTTGCCTTCAGCACCCTCCCTGGCAGGCGCCGAGGTGGAACTGGTCAGCGAACTGGCCCGGGAAAGCCGCCTGCGGCAGGGCATCGCCCCCATCCTAGAACGCTACGATTACATCCTCATCGACTGCCCGCCTTCCCTGGGCCTGCTCACCCTGAACGGCCTGGTGGCGGCTCAGGACGGCGTGATCATCCCCGTGCAGACGGAATACCTGGCCTTAGAGGGATTAGGGTTGCTCTCGCAGACCCTGGAGCGGGTGCGGCGGGCCCTGTTCCCCGACCTGGGCATCCGTGGCGTGGTGCTCACCATGTACGACCCGCGCACCAATCTGGCCAACGATGTGGTGCGCGAGGTGCGGCAGTTCTTCGGCGGGCGGGTGTTCCAGACCATCATTCCCCGGAGTGTGCGTCTGGCCGAAGCCCCCTCCTACGGTCTGCCCATCCACGCTTACGCCCCCAATTCGCGCGGCGCCAAAGCCTACGCGGCGCTGGCCAGGGAAATCCTTCAAGGAGACGGCCTCACCGTGCCCGAGGTGGAACCCACCCAGGCGGACCTCTCTCCCGCCACCTTCACCCCCGACGCCCAGTAGATTCAACCTGCCAAGGAAAAGTTGACCATGACGCCCAAGCGACGACCCGGCCTCGGCAAAGGACTGGACGCGCTCATCCCCGGTGGCGACGCCTCCGCTTCCGGCGGCGGAGTGCAGTATGTGCCCATTCATGCCATTCGCCCCAATCCGCGCCAGCCCCGCTCCCATCTCGATGAGGAGAAATTAGAGGAACTGGCCCAGTCCATCCGCGAACATGGCGTGCTCCAGCCCCTCATCGTCACCCAGGGGGAAAGCCCGGGGCAATACCTGCTCATCGCTGGGGAACGGCGCTGGCGGGCTGCCCAACGGGCCGGGTTGCAGCGGGTGCCGGTCATCGTGCGTGAGGCCACCGACCAACAGCGTCTGGAACTGGCGCTGATCGAAAACCTGCAGCGCGACGACCTGGACCCCCTGGAAACCGCCGAAGCCTACCGCCAACTGCACGAAGAGTTCGGGCTCTCCCACGAAGCCATTGCCCAACAGGTGGGCAAAAGTCGCGTGGCCGTGAGCAACGCTTTGCGGCTGCTCAAACTTCCCGCCGAGGTGAAACGGGCCTTGCAGCGTGGCCACATCAGCGAGGGCCATGCGCGGGCCCTGCTGGGCCTGCCCTCGGCCGAGGCTCAGGTGGCTGCCTTGCAGGAAGTGCTCAGCCGGGGCCTGACGGTGCGGCAGACCGAGGACCTGGTGCGCCGCCAGACGGGGCAGGGGGCGCCCTCCCGTGGCCGACCGAAGCGGGCCGCCGCCCAGCCCGCCGAACTGCGTGACCTGGAAAACCGCCTCCAAAGCCACCTGGGGACCAAAGTGCGCGTGCGCGGCAATGCGGCACAGGGGACCATCGTCATCCACTACTATTCGGCTGAAGAACTGGAAGCCATCCTGGCCCATTTGCTGCCCGAATAAACCCAAGGGCCGCCGTCTTCCCTTTCGCCCCCAAAAGCGCACCACCCGCAGGCTGTTCCCGATTGCAAACCCCACCGGTTTGTGATACAACAGATCTGTGAAGGATTCCACAAAACCAAGGGAGAGCGCATGGAACACAAACCCGTCCCTCGCGTCGTCGTCAAGCGTCTGCCGATCTACCTCCGCGAACTTTACTACGCCGCCGAAGAGGGCTACACCTATATCTCCTCCCAGGAGTTAGGCCAGCGCCTGGGGTACACTGCGGCGCAAATTCGCAAGGACCTGTCCACCTTGGGGGAATTCGGCAAGCAGGGGGCCGGTTACCCCGTGGCCAGCCTGATCAAAGAACTGGAGGCCATCCTTCATGTCAACCGCACCTGGGATGTGGCTCTTGTTGGCGTGGGCGATTTGGGCCACGCCCTGATCCACTACCAGGGTTTTCACCCCCGCGGGTTCCGCATCGTGCTGGCCTTTGACAACAACCCCGCCAAAATCGGCAAACTGGTGGGCGATTTGATCATCCATGATGTGCAATACCTGGAAGAAGAAATCCGCCAGGCCGGCATCCGGATCGGGATGATCACCACCCCGGCCTCCGTAGCCCAGGAGATCGCCGAGCGCCTGGTCGAGGCCGGCGTGCGGGGCATCCTCAACTACGCCCCCGTACACCTCAACCTGCCGGCGGAAATCGAGGTGGAATACATCGACCCGGTCATTCACCTGCAACGGATGACCTTCTTCCTGGGTGGATGAACCTCCCCCGAAAACCAAAGCGGACGCCAAACGATGGCGTCCGCCTCGCTTTTCCGCCGGAACAAGGGGGTTAGACCGCGCCCACCAGGCTACGGCGCACCACGGGCAGGATGTCCAACGCCCGGGCCGCGCCAATGGCCGCGCAATTCAGAGGGTCGTCCACCAGATAGGCCGGCACGCCCAATTCCTTGGTCATCAGTCGATCCAGCCCGCGCAGCAGGGCCGTCCCGCCCGCCAGGGCAATGCCGCGGTCGATGATCTCCGAGACCAACTCTGGCGGGGTCTTCTCGATGACGCCGCGCACCATTTCCAGGATGTCGCCCAGGGGGTCTTGCAGGGCCTCCACCACCTCGGAGGTGGTCAGGGTGAAGGTCTGGGGCAACCCGGTGACCTGATGCTGCCCCTGGAGTTCGAGGGCCAACTCCTCGTCCAAAGGCACCGCCGCCCCGATTTCCAGTTTCACCCGTTCGGCCGTCGGCTGCCCGATGATCAGGCCGTACTTGCGGCGCACATACTGGATGATGGCCTCATCCAGGTCCAGGCCGCCCAGACGCAAGGTTTCGGCCGCCACGATGCCGTGCATGGAGATGACCGCGGCCTGGGTGGCGCCGGCGCCTAAGGTCACCAGCATGTTGCCACTGGGCGTGCCAATGGGCAGGTCGGCCCCGATGGCCGCCGCCAACGGCGTGGGGATGAGGTACACTTCACGGCTGCCGGCCTGCAGCGCTGCCTCCTGAACCGCGCGATGCTCCACGCTGGTGGCTCCATACGGCACGGTCATCATCACCCGCGGGCGGAAGAGCCACGAACTCCCCGCCTTGCGGAATAGATGAGCCAGCAACCGCTCCGTGACTTCGTAATAAGCCACCACGCCATGCTGGAGCGGGCGTATGACCTCCAGGGTTTCGGGCACGCGACCGTACATCTGCTCGGCCTCTTCGCCGACCGCGACGATTTTCCGCTCCTCTACAGCCACCACCACTAAGGTGGGCTCATCGAGGAGCGTCTGACCATTTTCGGCCACGCGCACCCGTTCGGTGCCCAGGTCCACGCCCAGATTATGCGAAAACAACGGCATAGGCTACCCCGTCAGTCCTCGCCGCCCGATTCCATGCTGGGCCCGGGGCGGCGCACGCGGCGATAGCGGCGCACCGCCTCAAGGCGCAGGCTGGCCCGGCGCAGCGCGGCTTGGATGCGCAGGTAGGTTTCTGGGTCAGGGGGTGGCCCTTTCTTCAACAACTCCTCTGCTCGCCGGCGGGCCGCTTCGGCGCGCTGCTCATCGATTTCATCCACATGCTCGGCCACATCGGCCAGCACGGTCACCCGATCCGGACGTACCTCGGCCACCCCGCCTGCCACGGTAAAGATCTCCTCCTGCTTACCGCGGCGAACCCGGAGAAAACCATAACGCAAAGTGGTCAACAGGGGCGCGTGGTTGGGTAGAATCCCCAAATCGCCGCTGGTGCCGGGGATGACCACCATGTCGGCCTCCCCCGACCACACTGAGCGATCTTGGGCCACAATCTCGCAATGAACGGGCATCTAAGCGCCTCCTACACGGCCTCTTTCATCATCTGCTGAGCCTTCTCTACCACCTCATCAATAGTGCCCACCATATAGAAGGCTTGTTCGGGCAAATCGTCGTGCTTGCCTTCCAAGATCTCCTTGAAACCCCGTACGGTCTCTTTGAGCGGCACATACCGGCCCGGAATGCCGGTGAACTGTTCAGCCACGAACATGGGCTGAGAGAAGAAGCGCTCGATCTTGCGGGCGCGGGCCACGATGACCTTGTCCTCTTCACTTAGTTCTTCCACGCCCAGAATGGCGATAATGTCCTGCAGGTCCTTGTAGCGCTGGAGCACCCGCTGCACCTCGCGGGCCACATAGTAGTGATCTTCACCCACAATGGCCGGGTCGAGGATACGGCTGGTAGAAGCCAGCGGGTCCACCGCGGGATAGATGCCCTTTTCGGCGATGGAACGTTCCAGAGCGATGGTCGCATCCAGGTGCGCGAAGGTCGCCACCGGCGCGGGGTCCGAATAGTCGTCGGCCGGCACATACACCGCCTGCATGGAGGTAATGGAGCCATGTTTGGTGGAAGTGATGCGCTCCTGGAGTTCGCCCATCTCGGTGGCCAGGGTGGGCTGATACCCTACGGCCGAGGGCATACGGCCCAACAAAGCCGACACTTCCGAACCTGCCATGGAGAACCGGAAAATGTTATCGATGAAGAGCAACACATCTTTGCCCTGGTCGCGGAAGTACTCGGCCATGGTCAGACCGGTCAGGGCCACACGCAGGCGCACGCCGGGCGGCTCGTTCATCTGGCCGTACACCATGACCGTGTCCTTCATCACGCCCGATTCCAGCATCTCGCGGTAGAGTTGCGTGCCCTCGCGGGTGCGCTCGCCCACACCGGTGAACACCGAATTCCCTTTGTGCACCGTGGCGATGGTGCGGATGAGTTCCATGATGAGCACGGTCTTACCCACGCCGGCGCCGCCGAAAATACCCGTCTTGCCGCCTTTGGTGAAGGGCGCGATGAGGTCGATGACCTTCAACCCCGTCTCAAACACCTCCACCGTGGTGGACTGCTCCTCAAAGGGCGGGGCGGGCCGATGGATGGGGTATTTCTGCTTGACCTGCACCGGCGGGCTGCCGTCGATGGTTTCGCCCAACACATTGAACACGCGGCCCAACACCTCCGGGCCCACGGGCACTGAGATGGGCGCGCCCGTCGCCCGCACGGGCATCCCGCGCTTCAGGCCATCGGTGGGGCCCATGGCCACACAGCGCACCCAGTTGTCGCCCAGGTGCTTCTGCACCTCAAGCACCAGAGGCCGTTCGGCGTCGTCGCGCAACACCTCCACCGCCTCAAAAATATCGGGTAATTGGCCGGCGGGGAACTCCACATCCACCACGCCGCCCAGAATCTGCACCACTCGGCCGTTCGCGTTGGTCATACCTGCCTCCAAGTCAAATTCCAAAGGGGATTTACCTGCCTATGCCGCGGCCTGCGCTTTGGTGGCTTCTTCGGCCTTGACTGCCTGCGCCTTGGCCTTCGCCAAAGCCTGAGCCAGCGCCTCGGCACCACCGGCAATGTCCAGCATCTCACTGGTGATGCTTTGCTGTCGGGCCTTGTTGTACTCCAGTTGCAGGGCATGGGCCAACTCGGTGGCGTTGTCCGTGGCGTTCTTCATGGCCACCATGCGCGCCGCGTGCTCGCTGGCCCGCGACTCCAACATCGCCTGGAAAATCTGGAGTTGCGTGAATCGCGGCACGATCTCGTCCAGCAACTCCTGCTCCCCGGGCTCGTAGATGTAAGTGGCCGTGGCCCCAGGCAAAGCGTAATCCATCACCCGCTCTTCGCTCTCCAGGCTCAAGGGGAGCAGTTTCTTGATGCGGGGCTCCTGGCGCAACATGTTGATGAAATCGGTGTACACCACATAAACCTCATCCACCTGCTCGGTGAGGAAAGCATCCACCACCAGCCGCCCCACGGGCGAAATGTCGGTAAAGGTGGGAGGATCGGGCACAGGGCTGAAATCGGCCACGATGTTCAGCCCCCGGCGGTAGAGAATGTCCCGCCCCTTGCGCCCCAGCGTCACAAATTGCACCGGTACCGCATAATTGCCAAACCGCCGCAAAGTGTGGCGGATGATGTTCGTGTTGTAGGGGCCGGCCAGGCCACGATCGGCGGTGATGAGCACCACCATCACCTGGCTCACCTGGTCGCGGGTGGCCAGCAGAGGGTGCATATTGGCCCGCCCCGGCTGGGTAGCCAGATGGGTCAACACCTCCCAGGCTTTGGTCGCATAAGGGCGCGTGGCCTCCAAAGCCTGGGTCGCCCGCTGCACCTTGCTGGCGCTCACCGCCTGCATGGCGCGGGTGATGTGCGAGATGTTCTTGACGCTCTTAATTCGCTGTTTGACTTCGCGTGCCGTCGCCATAGTTTATCTCGCCTTTAGTGCCAGGTTGTCATGAAGCCCTGAATGGCCTCTTCCAGTTTGGCCTCCAACTCGGGCGAAATCTTCTTTTCGGTGGCAATGGCCTTGACCAGGTCGGAATGCACGGTATCCATGTGACGCAGCAAGGCCTGCTCCCATTCGGCCATCCGGTCCAGGGGCACATCATCGGCGTAGCCTCGCGTGCCGGCAAAGATCACGATGACCTGATGCTCCATGGACATGGGGGAGTATTGCGGCTGCTTGAGGATCTCCTGCATGTGCAAACCGCGGTTCAACTGGGCCTGGGTAGCCTTATCCAGGTCCGAACCGAATTGAGCAAAGGCCGCCAACTCGCGGAAGGCCGCCATGTCCAGGCGCAGGCGGCCCGCCACCTGCTTCATCGCCTTGGTCTGCGCATCGCCACCCACGCGCGATACCGAGATACCCACATTGATGGCCGGGCGGATACCGGCGTAGAACAGGTTGCTTTCCAGGTAAATCTGGCCGTCGGTAATGGAAATCACATTGGTGGGGATGTAGGCGGACACATCGCCGAGCAAGGTTTCGATGATGGGCAGGGCCGTCAGCGAGCCGCCACTCCCGCGCACCTTGATGATCTTGTACTGGTCGGCGTTCTCCAAGGCCTCCAACGCCTGCTCGGCGTCGTGCTTGGCCAGCGGGCCATCGTACATCTTGCCGTCCACCCCGTCTTCGGGGTCGGCCATACCGTCTTCGCTGCTGAAGGCCTTGGGCACGATGACGAATTTATCGGCCAGACGCGCCGCGCGCTCCAACAGGCGGGAGTGCAGGTAGAACACATCGCCCGGATAGGCTTCGCGGCCCGGCGGACGGCGCATGAGCAAGGAGACCTCGCGATAGGCCCAGGCGTGCTTGGAGAGGTCGTCGTACACGATGAGGGCGTCCTTGCCCTGCTCCATGAACTCCTCACCGATGGCGCACCCGGCGTAGGGCGCGATGTACTGCAAAGCCGCCGGCTCGTCGGCCGCGGCCGCCACCACCACGGTGTAGTCCATGGCGCCGTATTTCTCCAGCGTGGCCACCGTGCGGGCCACCTGGGCCTTCTTCTGCCCAATGGCCACATAAATGCAGATGACATCCTGGCCCTTCTGGTTGATAATGGTGTCAATAGCAATGGCCGTCTTCCCCGTCTGGCGGTCGCCGATGATCAATTCGCGCTGTCCACGGCCAATGGGGATCATGGAATCGATGGCCTTGATGCCCGTCTGCAAAGGCGTATCCACATCCTTGCGCTCCACCACCCCGGGGGCGATGCGCTCGATGGGGCGATAGCGGTCGGCCTTGATGGGGCCTTTGCCGTCGATGGGCTCGCCCAGGGCGTTGACCACCCGCCCGATCAGGGCATCCCCCACGGGCACCGAGGCGATGCGACCGGTGGTGAACACCTGCATCCCCTCGCTGATTTCCGCGTAATCGCCCATGATGATGATGCCCACATTGTCCTTCTCCAGGTTGAAGGCAATGCCCATCACTCCGTTTTCAAAGCGCACCAACTCCTGGGAGCGCACATCGGCCAGCCCGGTCGCCCGCGCAATGCCATCACCAGCCTCAATCACCGTGCCGACATTACGCACTTCCAGGCTGGGCTCGAATTCCTCGATCTGCTTTTGCAGATCCTCGGTGAGTTTCTTGACTACATCAGCCATTTCGCCTCCATCTCCCTGGGGGGATTATGCCGTCAACGAAGCCACCGTCGGGGCGTCCAGCCGCTTGAGCACGGCGACCAACAACTGCACGGCATGGTCAAAATCGTCGCGATGAATAATGGAACTGTGAGAATGGATGTGACGGGCCGCCACGCCCAGCACCACCGTGGGCACGCCCGTCTTGAACCGATGGATCACCGACCCATCGGTCGCCCCGCCTTCGATGTAGGAAAGTTGCACCGGGATGCCTTCGGCCTCCGCCGTGTCAAGGACGAAGTCCCGCAACGCAAGGTTGGGGATCATGGCCCGATCGTAAATCACCACCGTCGGCCCCTGGCCCAACTTCACGCTGGACTGCTCCGGGGTGATTCCGGGCACATCCCCCGCGATATCCGATTCCAGAATAATGGCTACATCGGGCTCCACCACCCACACACTGGTGGAGGCCCCGCGCACCCCTACCTCCTCCTGCACCGTGACCGCGCCGTAAACCGTGTTGGGATGCTCCTGCTCCTGCAACGCCCGCAACGCCTCAATCAACACGGCCACCCCAACCCGGTCGTCAAACGCCTTGGCCAGGTAACTTTTGCCGTTGGCCAGAGAAACAAAATCCGCCCTGGGGATCACCGGATCGCCAGGGCGTACCCCGGCGGCTTCCACTTCTTCCTTGGAAGTCGCCCCAATGTCAATGTACATTTTGTCTTTGGTGACCACCTTGCTCCGCTCGTCGGGGGGCAAAAGGTGAGGCGGCTTTGCCCCGATGACGCCCACCACATCCCCCTTGCGCGTTTTGAGGATCACCCGCTGGCCCAACAGCACCTGGTCAAACCAGCCACCCAAAGGCAGGAACTTGATGAAGCCCTCTTTGGTGATGTGTTTGACCAGGAAACCGATTTCATCCATGTGGGCGGCCAGCATCACCCTTGGGCGCTCGGCGCGGCCCACCCTGCGGCAGATCACGCTGCCCATTTTGTCCTGGGTGAGTTCCCCCAACGGCTCCAGGTACTTTCGTATCACGGCCCGCACCGGGGCCTCATAGCCGGGAACGCCATGAGCCTCGGTCAGTTCCTGTAACAATTTTGCCGTAGCATCCATAAAATCATCCCTTTAAATTGACCTATTCCAAGTGTCCAAATGATACCCGAAAGCCTAGAACTTGTCCAGGAGTTCACAATCTCGTTACCTCTCCCGGGGCGAATGGGGGCTGGCGTCCTGGCCCAACTCCCGGGCTCGCTCATAGGCCGCCCACACCGCCCGTGAAATGGCCGTGCGGAAGCCGGCTTTTTCCAGGTAGTACAGGGCTGCCGCCGAGGTTCCGCCCGGTGAGGTGACCTGGTTGCGCAGGTGGGCCAGATGCACCTGACTCTGCTTCTGGCGGTAAAAGGCCGCCGACCCCAACACCGTCTGCGCCACCAGTTGCTCGGCCACCCGCCGGGGGAACCCCAAATGCACCCCGGCATCGACCAGGGCTTCCATAAAAAGGAAGACATACGCCGGGCCGGTGCCCGAAAGCGCCGTGGCCATATCCAGATAATCCTCGTCTTCCAGATACACGGTCTCGCCCAGCGCGCCAAGGATGCGCTCGGCCACCTGATGCTGTTCGGGGGTCACTGCCTCAGTGGCCGTCCAGACGGTGATGCCCTGACCAATTTGGGCCGGAGTGTTAGGCATGGCCCGCACCACAGCCGGACGCCCTAGGCGTTCGACAATCAACCCCATGGGCGCACCCGCCACGATGGAAAGCACCAGCGCCCCTTCAGGCAGGGCCTGGCCGATCTGCGAGAGGGCCTGTCGCAGCCGTTGAGGCTTCACCGAAAGCACCAGCACATCGGCCTCACGAGCCGCCTCAGCGTTGTCGGAGGTGGTGTGAATGCCGTAACGCTGCGCCAGTTCGTGCAGCCGTTCTTCTCTTGGGCCAGCGGCCCACAAAGCCTCGGCCGGGGCGACGCCCTGCTGCAGCAAGCCGGCAATCATCGCCTCGGCCATCACGCCGGGCCCGATGAAAACAATGTGTTGGGTGAGCGGCCTCATCGCGGTACTCCAAAATGGGATAGGCACCCCGTATGGGGCGCGGAAGGTCCCCCGAGGTCCAGCCCAGGCCCCAAGGACTATTCGCGCGGCCCGCGAGTGTTTTCCTCGATGTCCAGCAGGATTTCCAAAATGTAGGCCAAAGCCTCGAAGACCACCACGGCCATGAACAAAGAGGCAAAGCCCACATACTGGCCCACCAGGGTGCGCACCATATCCATCACGCTGGCCCTCTGCACGCGGGAGAAGACATCCCAGCCCACGAGAAGCACGGTGACGACGATCAACACTAGAAAGACGCGCGCGGCCACCCGGGACCAGAAAGCCAGGCGCACCACTTTGGTCGGATTGTGCCAGGTCTCCACCACGGGGGTTTCCTGTTCCATCTCAAGGGAGGGTTGCATGGTTTGCTTGCTCACGGTGCACTCCTTTGAAAAAGATTAGCGGCTGAAGTATCGCAGCGCCAGCCGCAAGCGCTCTTCCACATCCGGAGGGGCTTCTTTGGGCAGGCTTTGCAGCGCCGCCTGGGCCTCGACTACACTGTACCCCAGGGCCACCAGGGCATCAAGCACGGACGCATCCACCTCGGCCAGGGCCGCCACCTCGCCCAGGGCCTCCTCCGGTTGCAACGCATCTTGTAAATGAAGCAAAATCTTCTGGGCGGTCTTGCGCCCCACGCCAGGGACGCGGTGGAACACTTCGGGCTGCTCCTGAAACACCGCCCGCCGAATGGCTGCCGGGGTAAGGGCCGAAAGGATGCCCAACGCCAGGCGGGGGCCAACGCCGTTCACGCCCAGCAGGGTCACGAAGAGGTCGCGCTCCTCGGCCGTGGCAAAGCCGTAGAGGGTGAGGGCGTCTTCTCGCACCACCAGGTGCGTCGGGCCAGCCCACGCCTCCCCCACCGCGGTCTGCTCCCACAAGGGGCGCGGCACGGAGACCCACACCCCCACCGGCCCAACCATGACCAGCAAGCGGTCGCCTTGCTTGGCGCTCACCCGTCCTTCGAGAAACCCGATCATGGCTCTCCGCGGCTCAGCGCAGCGAAGCGGGCATGTTGGGCGTGGCACAGCGCCACGGCCAGGGCGTCGGCCGCATCATCGGGGCGCGGGCGCTCGGCCAAGCGCAACAGCGCCTGCACCATGCGCTGCACCTGTTGTTTGTCGGCGCTGCCGTAACCCGTCACCGCTTCTTTGACCTCGTTGGGGGCATATTCGGCCACCGGGATCTCGCCCATGGCCAACGCCAGCAACACCACACCCCGCGCCTGTCCCACGGCCATGGCCGTGGTCACATTGCGCTGAAAAAACAATTTCTCCACCGCCGCCTGTGCGGGGCGATGGAGGGAGAGAAGGTCTTGCAACGCGGTGTAAAGTTGCCGCAAACGCTCCGGCAACGGCTGCCGGGCCGGAGTGCGCACCACCCCGTAACTCACCACGCACACCTCCCCGCCCGGCGCAAGGTCAATGACCCCATAGCCAGTGATGGCCGTTCCAGGATCCAGGCCCAGGATGCGCATGACGTCCTAAGCGGCCTCCATTTTGGCCAGGGCTTCCTCGGTGATGTTCAGGTTGCTGTACACTTCCTGAACATCGTCCAGTTCTTCCAGCGCCTCAATGACCTTGAGCACCTGCACGGTGGCATCGGGGTCCAGGGTCATTTCCTGGGTGGGGATCATCTTCAACCCCGCCTCGTCGGGCTGGATGCCTGCCTGGGCCAACTGCTCGCTGATGCTCCTGAAGTTCTCCGGCTCGGCGAAAATCTCAATGACTTCATCGTCGAACTTCACGTCGTCGGCACCGCCTTCCACGGCCAACTCAAAAATCTTATCCGGGTCGTTGTCTTTAGCAGGCAGAGCGAAGTAGGCCATGCGCTTGAACTGCCAAGCCACCGAGCCGCTCTCGCCAAGGCTGCCGCCGTAGCGATTGAGCACATGGCGCACATCGGACACGGTGCGGTTGCGGTTGTCGGTGACGCAGTGAATCATCAGGGCCACGCCGTGGGGCGCATACCCTTCGTAAAAGATTTCTTCTAGGGCGCCGCCGCTCTTGTCCTCACCCGTGCCGCGCTTGATGGCCCGCTCGATGTTGTCTTTGGGCATGTTGGCCGCTTTGGCCCGCTCGATGGCCAGCCGCAAACGCACATTGACCTCGGGATCCCCCCCGCCTTCACGGGCCGCGATGGTAATTTCACGGGCCAGACGGGTGAACAGTTTACCGCGCTTCGCATCCTCGGCCGCTTTCTTGCGCTTGATGGTTGACCATTTCGAATGTCCGGACATAGCAACTCCTCTCCATTGAAAAACACCGGCCCCCTACCCATGATGCCTGGCTGGGGAAATTATACCATGGGTCGGTGCTGGCGCTTCCGGACCCGGGGAGCGCCCGCCGGGCTCCCGGTTCCATCCTTCCCCATAGCCCTTACCTTCTCCCAGAAATGCTCGGGGGCCTGCCTCCAAACCAGGAGGACTACGCCTCACCGATACGCAACACCGCCTCACCCGTCACACGGCTGTGCTTCAAATCCTCCAGCGCCTCGTTGGCCGCCTCAAAGGGGTACGCCTGCACCGTGGTGCGCACCGGAATCTCGGCGGCCAAACGCAAGAAATCCACCCCATCCTGATAGGTGGCGTTGGCCACGCTGCGCACCGTCTTCTCCCAATAGATCAAGTCATAGGGCATCTCGGGAATCGGGCTCATGTGGATGGCGTTGATGGCGACAGTACCGCTACGACGCAAGTTATGTAAGGCGTAATGCACCACCACCCCCGCCGGGGCGAAAATGAGGGCGCGATCCAGAGGCTGAGGTGCCTGCTCGTGCGGCTGCCCCACCCACGCGGCCCCCAGTTCCTCGGCATGGCGCTGATGGTTGGCCGAACGAGTGAACACATAGACCTCACAACCCCAGTGGCGCAGCACCTGAATGGCGATGTGGGCGCTGGCCCCAAAGCCGAACAACCCCACTCGTTCTCCGGGCTGCACTTCGGCCTGGCGGATGGTGCGGTAACCGATGATGCCTGCGCAAAGCAACGGAGCCGCGTGCAGGTCGTCCATCGAGTCGGGCAGGGGCAGCACGTACCTCGCCTCGGCCAGCATGTACTCGGCATAGCCCCCGTCCACATGAAACCCGGTGAAGCGGGCGTTGGGGCACAGGTTCTCCTGGCCGCGTTGACAATACTCGCATTCCCCGCAGGCGTCGTAGAACCAGGGCACCCCGACCCGGTCGCCCAGCTGCACCTGGGTTACGCCCTCGCCCAGGGCATCCACCACCCCCACCACCTGATGGCCGATGGTGATGGGCAAGTGGGGCGGATGAATGTCGCCCTCCACGGTGTGCAAATCGGTGTGGCACACACCGCAAGCCAGAATGCGCAGCCGCACCTGACCGGGTCCGGGCTCCGGCCTGGACACCTCTTCCAGGCGCAGCGGATGGCTTTCTATCGGCGCATGGGCATACAGTCGATAAGCACGCATGGCAAGCCTCCTTCACCAACCAAGGTGAAACCAAACGGCCCCTGGAGGGGCCGTGAGGGTGCTTACGCCGTGGGGTACTCCTCCCCGCGGATGAACGCCTCGGTCATCTCCCGGGCCACATCGTCGCGGAACTGCTTGGGCGGCGTCTTCATGAAATACGCCGAAGGCCCGATGATCGGCCCGGCCAACCCGCGGTCCTTGGCGATCTTGGCGCAGCGAATGGCGTCGATCATCACCCCGGCCGAGTTGGGCGAATCCCACACCTCCAGTTTGACCTCCACATTCAGCGGCACCTCGCCAAAGGTGGTGCCTTCCAGCCGGATGTACGCCCACTTGCGGTCCGTCAGCCAGGGCACATAGTCGCTGGGGCCCACATGGATGTTGTCTTTGGGGGTCTCGTAAGGAAGGGTACTGGTCACCGCCCCCGTCTTGGAGATCTTCTTGGACTCCAGACGCTCCCGCTCCAACATGTTGAGAAAGTCAGTGTTGCCGCCGAAGTTGAGCTGGTAGGTACGATCCAGACGCACACCACGATCCACAAAGAGGGTGGTCAAAGCCCGGTGGAGGATGGTCGCCCCCACCTGGGACTTGATGTCATCGCCGATCACCGGGAGCCCGGCTTCCTTGAAGCGTTTGGCCCAGTATTCGGAACTGGCGATGAACACCGGGATCCCGTTGACAAAGGCCGCACCCGCGTCCAGAATCTGTTCCACATACCACTTGGTAGCCATCTCAGACCCCACGGGCAGGAAGTTGATCACCACATCGGTCCCGGTATCCCGCAGGATTTTCACGATGTCATCGGTGGGGCCAGGCGCCTTGCGTACTACGCTTTGCAGGTATTTCCCCAGACCGTCGTGCGTCATCCCCCGGTACACCTTGACCCCCATGTGGGGCACCTCGGCAAATTTGTAGGTGTTGTTGGGATAAGCGAAGACGGCCTCGGAGAGATCCTTGCCCACCTTGGTGTCCACCACATCGAAAGCGGCGGTAAATTCGATATCCGAAATGTGGTAGCCACCCAGGTTGACATGCATCAAACCGGGCACAACTTCATCTTCGCGGGCGTTGCGGTAGAAATGCACGCCCTGAACCAGGGCCGAGGCGCAGTTGCCTACGCCAATGATGGCCACCCGCACCTTTTTGTCTCCCATGACTTCGTCCTCCTCACAAAAGATCATCGCTGATCGGCGATGTGCTATACTTTTACCATACCACTCCGACCGAGGCCAAGGGGTTTTTGCCCATGACCGAAGAAGCACGCTTACAGGAACATTTACGGCGTCTGGAGCGCTTGCTGGAAGTCAACCGCTCCATGAGCGCCATTCTGGATTTGAAAGACCTGCTCCACCACATCCTGGAGGTTGGCGCGGAACTGGTGGATGCGGAGAGCTGCTCTATTTTACTCTATGACGAAGAGAGCCAACAACTATATTTTGCCGCCGGGCCGCCATCTTTGCTTTCGCGAGCACAAAACATCCCCGTTCCTCTGGACAACAGCCTGGCGGGCTGGGTCTTCACCCACAATGAGCCGCTCATCACCCATGATGCCCCGCAGGACCCGCGCTACTTTCCGGGGATCGACCGCAACCTGCAACACCAGACCGTCTCTCTGGTCGCCGTGCCCTTACGCCTGCAGGACCGGGTGACAGGCGTGTTGGAGGCGATCAACAAACGCCACGGTTACTTCAACCAGCAAGACATCGAAACGCTGGAAATTCTCGCCGCCCAGGCCGCCATTGCCATCCACAATGCCCAGATGCTGCAAAAAGCGCAGACGGCTTACGAGGAACTCCAGCGTCTGGATAAGATGAAGTCCGACTTCATCGCCATCACCTCTCATGAACTGCGCACACCCTTGAGCCTGATCCTGGGCTTTGCCACTCATCTGCGGGAAATCCTGGACGGCGACGCCCAGCGTTACATTGAGATGATCATCCGCAACGCCTTACGCCTCAAGGAACTGGTGGAGGACCTTTCCCACCTGGAAAACTTCCAGCGACGCTCCTCCGTGGTGCAACGCCGGCCGTTCAATGTGGTGCTCACCCTGCGGGAACTCGTCCAGGAACTGAGCGCCCTGGCCGATACCCACGGCGTTACCCTGGAATTCAAGGCCCCAGACACCATCCCCTTGATCGAGGGCGACCGCAAGAAAATCGCCCTGGCCCTGCGTCAGGTGGTCAAAAACGCCATTCAGTTCAACCGTCCCGAAGGGAAGGTATGGATTCACCTGCATTCCATCCCCGGCTTTGTGAAAATCACCGTGGAGGACACCGGCATCGGGATCCCTGCCAAAGACCTTCCCCATATTTTCGAACGGTTCTACCAGGTGGAGAGCCATCTCACCCGCCGCCATGGAGGGATGGGACTGGGGCTTTCCATCGCCAAAACGATGATCGAGGCTCATGGTGGCCAAATCTGGGCCGAGAGCGAGGAGGGCAAAGGGAGCGTGTTTTCCATCGTATTGCCCGTGACTCAACGCCAGGTCAATGCGGGCCAGGTGTTGCTCCCGCCCGATCCCACGGCATAGAACACCCCGCTGCGTCTTGCCAAAGGGGGGAGGCTTTGTTATAATCAGCGCGCCGTCGGGGCGTGGCTCAGCCCGGTTAGAGCGCACGGTTCGGGTCCGTGAGGTCGGCGGTTCAAATCCGCCCGCCCCGACTGCAATTATCCAAAATCATCTTCGCGGGCTTCGCCCCGCAACGCCTGCAACGCGCCCCCGGCGAAGGCCGCGGGCGTTCGTGTTTATCTCCTCGAGGAGCCTTCCATGGCTACGCTCCCTATTACTCAAACCGCATCCCCTTTCCGATTCCTCACTTTGGATGAAGCGGCCCTTGAGACCGGTTACACAAAGGACAATTTGCTAAAGCGTGCTAAGGAAGGTAGAATTCTGGCAGGTATGTTCGACGGCACGCTGAGGGTCGCGGTGACCGAGAACGGAGAACTTGTGGAGATTGCCCCACTTCCCCAAAACGGCAACGAAGACGACATCAACGCCCGCCTGCGCCAAATCCGGCGGGAGGACTTCGCGCATTTGGAGGGGGTGAAGATTACCGTTTCCGAGGCGGAACAACGGTATGGTATCAACCGGCGCACAATTATTGCCTGGAAACAAAGGGGATACATCAAAACGCTGAAAACAGGATACCGAATGGAACTAAATGAGGCAGATGTGGCTTACTGCGCAA
>DUEP01000118.1 GCA_011176535.1 Anaerolineae bacterium
GCCCGGCGGCCGGCAGGCCCACGGTGAAGCGGGCCTCGACCCCGGCCTCGCTCACCCGCACGGCGGTGCGGGGCAGCACCTGCTGACCCGGCGCGCTCAAGCGGATCTCGCCGCTGTGGCCCGTACCCCGTCGGCGGGCGACCCGCTGCGCTGCCTGGGCGAAGACCTCGGCCAGGTAGTGCTCCAGCCCCACCCGCCGGCTGGCGTTGGCGTAGAGTTCGGACGGGAACCCGGCCACCCGCTGCGGCACGAACACACGCACCCGGCTGGGCGCGGCAAAGGGGTCGCCCTGCACATGGTCGATGGTTAAGGTGAAGTCGGGGAAGGCGTACTCCCCGCGCAGTTCCTTGTAGACCTTGTAGCCCCGTCCGTCGAGCCGTTGCAACAAAGCGAGCAAGCGTTGCATGGCCTCCGTCTCCGTGGTGGGATGGGGATATTGTAATATGCCCTGTGCCCGGTGTCAGGTGCAGGGTGCGAGGTACGGTGTGCGATGGCCCGACGCAATGACGCCACGACGACAACCTAACGCCCCCCGACCTACGACGCAACGACCGCGGCCCGACGACTCAAATCGCGGGCACACTAAGCCCAGTCAAAGCGCCGCCCTCTCGCCTCGCCCTCTGGGAGAGGAGAGGGGGCGAACGGAGCATCAGCGGAGCCCGGGGGTGAGGTGAGCGCATCCTTTGTGCCTCTACCCTCACGCCCTCACCTCAAACCCCTCTCCCGGCGGGAGAGGGGCTTTTGGTGGGCCACGGCTGCGAAGTCTACCTGCGCGGGCTCTGAGCCGCCATAGGGCGGCTTTGTAATCGTGGGTGCAGTTTCAACCGGACAACCAGGGCGCCCCTCCAAAAGCCCCCACAACTTTCCGACTCTACGACCTCACGACCCACGACTCCACGCCCTACGCCTCATTCCCACCTCGCCGCAGTTCCTCCAAGATTGCAGGATGGAGATCTTTTGCCAGATTTTGCGCGAGAGGCCCATGGTCAACTTCTCGATCTCGTTCATCGCGGCAGAGGTCACCGGGTCGGGGAATTCCTGCAGGTATAGGGCGGCGATTTTGCCGATCAGGGCCAACATCTCGCTGCAGTAATCCAGGTAACGGGAAAGTTCGAAAAGGGAAAACTCCTCGCGGGGGGGAAGAAGGGGTGCGCGGGCCCGTTTAAAGCGCGTCTCCAAGGAGCCGAAGAAAAACAACGCCGCGCCGATGAGCACCAGATCGTTGAGGCCCGCCTCCAGGGTTTGCAGAAAATCGGCCGGGCTGAGGGCGAAAAGGGCCCCAACGTCAAAGTGCACGCTGAGGAGCAACGCGCCCAACAGCCAGATCAGCGTCGCCATGACCAGCGCATTGGGCAAACAAATGGGCCAATGAGGGCGGGCCCCCACCCAGCGGGCGCGTTCTTCGGCCTCCTGGGCCACCCTCAGCAGGTCCAGGCACACCCGGTGCAGCCCCCGCTCCGGAAAGCGCTCCTCAATGCGTCGGCAAAGCACCGTGGTGCTCGCACAATTTTGTCCGCGTCCAGGTTGCGGCAGGGCGAAGGGGGAGGGGAGGCCGGGTGGTCACGGACGTCCCCCCTTGGGTTGGTGATGGTGATGATGGTGGTGCCCTGCTTCGGCCTCCGGGGCCTCACGCAACAACTGCACCGCATGGGGCAACACCGGCGCGATGACCGCCAGATTCTCCACCGCCGCCTTGGGGCTGCCCGGCAGGTTGACGATCAACGTGCGGCCCCGAATGCCCGCCACAGCCCGCGAGAGCATGGCGTGCGGCGTGACCTGCAGGCTGGCCGCGCGCATGGCCTCGGCCAGCCCCGGCGCCTGCTTCTCCACCACGGCCAGGGTGGCCTCCGGCGTCACATCCCGCGGGGCAAAACCCGTCCCGCCCGTGGTGAGGATGATGTCGTAGGCCCCGCCGTCGGCCCAGGCGGCCAGCGTGTCGCGCAGCAAACCCAACTCGTCGGGCAGCACGGCGGTCTGCGCCACCTCCCAGCCATGGGCGCGCACCGCCTCGGCCAGCGCCGGGCCGGAAAGGTCCTCCCGCTCGCCACGGTAGGCACGGTCTGAAACGGTCAGAATGGCTACGCGCATTGCTCCTCCACCAAAGTCTTCGCCATAGTCACCATGGGCATGATCTCCCACCCCCAAACGGCGGTAAAAGGCCATGGTCTCCTGGTTCTCCTCCGTCACCAGCAGATAGGCGCGCAGGCAGCCTTTGGCGACCAACCGACGCTCTAGTTCCGCCATCAGCGTCGAGCCGATGCCCCGACGGCGGAAGGCGGGGTCCACGGCCAGGTGGTAAATCAACCCGCGCCGACCGTCAAACCCACCCATCACCGCGCCGATGATGCGTCCCTCGGCCTCGGCCACTAAGAACAGGTCCGGGTCGCGCTGCAACTTCTTGGCGATCTCTTCGGGTTCGTCGGATTTGCGCAACTGGATGCCCGGCCCGGCCCGCGACCACAAGTCGTACACGGCCTGGTAATCCTCGGGAAAGCGAAAGGTGCGCAAGGTAAACTCGGCCAAGGCTTCCTTCATGGGTTGCACCTGCGGTAAGGGTCTCTCATCGCTACGGGCAACGGACGGCTGGCTACTGATCCTCCAACCCCACCACTGCCTTCCACGGCCCCACGATGCCGTCCTCGGTGACGCCGAAGAACACGCGCACCCCCTGGCCCTGGGGGGAGCGCCAGACCAGGTCATAACGCCAGCGTTTGCCCTGCTTGTACTTGCGCAACACCGCCCGGTCGCCCTGCCACTCCAGTTTGGCCTTGCCCCAATCCTTGGGCAACTGCCCGTAGCGCGAAATGGCGTAATGCCACAGCCGCCGCGCCGAAGCGCGGGTCACATTCTTGACCACATTGCCGTTGCGCAAATCGCGCAGGGTGTAATACTTCGCCCCTTCCCGCTCTTCCACGGCGACCACCTCGACCCCCGTGCGGGGGAGTTCGGCGTCCGACGTCGGCGCGGCAGGCTGCCCGGTGGTGCCGGGCAGGACCTCGGCGGGGGGTTCGGCGCCCGCTTTTTCGCGCATGCCCCGCAGCACCAACCCCACGATCTCGTCCCGCACGGCCAGCCCGGTTTCCCCTTCCGAGCGCACATAAATCTTGCTGTCGTCCACGGCATAAGGCGGATCGTCGCCGCGCGGCACGAGCACCCGGAGCACCTTCTTGCCCTGCGTCTCGTGCACATCCACCGTCACCTCCAGCGGTGGGGTGATGCGTTTGGCGATCTCGGCCTCCAGACGGGCCATGGCCTGCTCCGGGTTGTCGATGCCCACCGGCGGCTTCTTGGGGTCCGCGCTGAGACCGATGTACAGCGTACCGCCGTTGGTGTTGGCAAAGGCGCACACATCGGCGATGATGGCGTAGAGTTTCCCGCCGCGGACGGTCATCTGCTCGTGGAAGCCCTGGACGATGTTCGACCCTTCCTCCCGCGCCTGCTGGATGAAGTCCATCTGCTCCTTGGCGCGATATGGCCTGTGGCGGGCAAAGTCGTTGGAGAGGAACAAGCCCTTCAGGGCCTGGAAACTCACCTCGGGCAGCAGGACCTCGGTAGCCCGATCTCCCACCCCCAGGCTCTTGCCCTTTCCGGTGAGCCGGTGGGCGTCGGAGCCCTGAATGCAGTGCATCCGGCGCGGGTACTCCGGCTTGGTTCCGCTGAAGAAGGCCTGGGTGGTGTGCCGCCCTTTCTTCTCCAGGTCAGTGACCTCCAAAGCGTGCAGGTTGGGGTCCTGAGTGTAGGAAATCTTGGTCTGGCCGGGCACATTGCGGGCGGCCACACCGTTGCTCGAATTGGCATGGGCGGCGATGACCAGCCCGCCCGCCTCGTGGATCACCCGATACGCGGTGAGCACATCGCTGGTGGCCCCCACCTCGGCCGAGCCCTCGTCCAGTTTCTCGGCCGGAATGTGGAGGTCCAGCAACAGGTGCTCGATCTCGCGAACCGGCTTGTCGGGCGGGAAGATCCCCAGGATGTGAAACCCCAGGGTCGCCGTGAACTCAAATCCGGGGAGCACCAAAATTTTCTTCAGCAGGCGGCGATATTCCTCCAGACGGCGTTTCTCTTCAGGGAGCAGGCGGTTCAGGGATTCCAGCCACTCCAGTTGCTGGATTTCTTCCTGCATCCGGCGATAACCGGCCACGGTGTTGTGATCGGTGAAGGCGATGATGTGCAACCCTTTAGCCTCGGCCTGATGCAAAATATCCAGGAAGGAAACCTCCGGCTGTTGATAGTCTTGCGAAGCAGGGGTATGCAAATGCAAATCCATGGCATACCACTGCATGGATTTTTTCTTCCGTCGTGCCACGGTTCGCTCCTAAGTTACCGACGGAGGGGCTTGCACCAACGACCGGACTTTGGCAATGAGTTCATCCCCCATGAAAGGCTTGCTCAAAAAGGCGTCCGCCCCGCTTTGGGCGGCCTCCCGGGAATAATCCATGCCCGAGATCAACATAAAACGCACCCCCCGCAAGGCATCATCCTGGCGCACCGCGCGGACCACTTCCAATCCGGTGGCCTGATGCCCCCTCAAATGCACATCCATGATCACCACATCCGGCCGGGTGCGATGCAACGCCTCCAGGACGGCCTCAGGCTGGGTCGGCCCAAACACCACCTCAAAACCCTCCATTTGCAACAAAAAGGCCATCAAATCGCGCAGGGAGGCGTTGTCTTCGATCAACATCACCTTCGGCATGGCCATTTTCTCACCGGGTATCCCTTGATCCTTCAAGCGTCCCCTTCCTGGGGGACGGGAGCGCGCTCGCTTGCCCGTTCCTGATCGTTGGTCGGTTCCTCCGACGGAGATGAGGGTGCGGGTTCCAGCGCCGCCGCCAAGACCTCATCCACGGTCTCAACGAACACGAATTGCAGGCTCTCCCGCACCTCTTCGGGAAGGTCTTCCAGATCGGCTTCGTTGCGTTGAGGCAAAATCACCGTCTTCAGGCCGGCGCGATGAGCGGCTAGCACCTTCTCCTTGATGCCGCCCACGGGGAGCACCAGGCCGCGCAGGGTGATTTCGCCCGTCATGCCCACTTCCGGGCGCACCACACGCCCCGATACCAAGGAGACCAATGCGGTGACCATGGTTACCCCGGCGCTGGGCCCATCCTTGGGTTGGGCCCCGGCGGGCACATGCAGGTGGATATCGTGCTTCTCGAAAAAGTCGGGCGGCAGGTCCAGCGCCCTGGCCCGGGAGCGGACATAGGAAAGGGCGGCGCGGGCCGACTCTTCCATCACCTTGCCCAGGGAGCCGGTGAGGATGAACCCTTTACTCCCCGGCATGGCCGTGGCTTCGACAAACAGGATGTCCCCGCCCACAGGGGTCCAGGCCAACCCGATGGCCACTCCCGGGATGGACACCCGACGCGCCAGTTCTTCGGTGCCAAAGTAGCGAGGCCGCCCCAGAAACTCGCGCACCACCTCAGGGGTGACAACCACTTGCTCCGTCTGCCCCTCGGCGATGCGGCGCACCACCTTGCGGCACACAGCTCCAATTTGTCGCTCCAGATTGCGCACCCCGGCCTCGCGCGTGTAGGAACGAATGATGGTGCGCAGCCCCTCGTCGGTGAATTCGATCTCCTCGGGCCGTAGGGCGTTTTCCCGCAACTGACGGGGAATCAGGTAGCCCTTGGCAATCTCCATCTTCTCGGACTCGGTGTACCCCGAGAGATGGATGATTTCCATGCGGTCGCGGAGGGGGGCAGGGATGTTGTCCAGGTAATTGGCCGTGGTGATGAAAAAGACCTGGGAGAGGTCGAAGGCCACCTCCAGGTAATGGTCGCGGAACTCCCGGTTCTGCTCCGGGTCCAGCACTTCCAGCAGGGCCGAAGCTGGGTCGCCGTGGAAGTCGAAGACCAGTTTGTCCACCTCGTCGAGCATAAAGACCGGGTTGCGCGTACCCACCCGACGCAGCGCCTGGATGATCCGGCCCGGCATGGCGCCGATGTAGGTACGCCGGTGGCCGCGGATTTCGGCCTCGTCCCGCACGCCGCCCAGGGAAACGCGGATGAACTTACGCCCCAACGCACGGGCGATGGACCGCCCCAGGGAGGTCTTACCCACGCCTGGCGGGCCGACGAAACAGAGGATGGCACCTTCCCGCTCCAGGCGAATGTCGTCCTCGTAGGCTTGGGCCTCCAGTTCCTCCTGGCGTTCCAGGCGCAACTTGCGCACGGCCAGGAACTCAAGAATGCGCTCTTTCACATCCTCCAGGCCATAGTGGTCGTGGTCGAGCACCTCCCGGGCGTGGGCGATATCCAGGTTGTCCTCGGTGAGGCTCGACCAGGGCAGGGAGACCAGCCAATCCAGGTAGGTGCGAATGACCCCATACTCGGCCGCGGCGGCCGGCAGGCGGGAAAGCCGATCCAGTTCGCGCAAGGCCTGCTTCTTGGCCTCCTGGGGCATCCCGGCGGCCTCGATTTTCTCGCGGAATTCGCGCACCTCGACGGCCTGTTCGTCCTCCTCGCCTAACTCCCGTTTGATGGCCTTCAACTGCTCGCGCAGGAAGTACTCCCGCTGCATCTTCTCGATTTCGGAACGGGCCTCATTTTGAATCTTCTGGCCCAACTCCAGCACCTCCACCTCGCGGGCCAGAATGCCCACCAGGCGGCGCAGTTTGTCGACCACCGCGTCCAGTTCCAGGATGGCCTGGGCATCCTCCAGGCTCATGCGCTGGAAATTCGCCACGGTGTAGGCCGTCTGCAGCGGGTCCTCCAGCGCCAGGATGGAGGAGACCAGTTCCTGGGGAATGGAGGAGACCAGTTCGGAGATACGCCGGAAGAGTTCCCGCACATTCCGGGCCAGCGCCTCCACCTCCAGGCTCTCTTCCTTCGCCTCGGGCAACGGCTCGACCCGCGCCATCAGGTAAGGCTCTTCCTGCACAAACTCCACAATGCGGATGCGCTGGACCCCCTGCACCAACAGGCGGATGGTGCCGTCCGGCGCCCGGAAAAGGCGGTGGATGGTCGCCAGGGTGCCCACCCGATACAGGTCATCGGGGCCGGGGGTTTCCAGTTCGGGATCCTTGGCGGCCACCAACCCCAGGATGCGGTTCCCCGCCACCACATCGTCCACCAGGCGGATCGAGCGGGGCTGCCCGACGGTCAACGGGGTGCCGGTTTGCGGATAGACCACGGCGCCGCGCAAGGGCAGGATGGGCAAAATCTCAGGCACCTCCGGCTGTCCCTCCCGGGGTTCCTCGGCCTGGGCTTCGGTTTCCTCTTCTTCCCCCCTGCTCATCAAACGCGTGATGAACGAGCCCACGGCTTTCCAGTAATCCTGCTCATCTTCCGCGAACCAGTCCATGATTTCTTCCATGCTCACATTCCAGCGCGAAGCCGGCATCGTGGTTCATCCTTGTCAAAGAGGGATAGCGGCCCTAAGAGGGTCAGGCTTCCGCGTCGGTGTGGGTCACCCGCACCCGCACCGGACGCGCCTTGCGGATACGCACCAGCAGGAAGCCGTCGCGATACTCGGCCTCCGTGTCCTGACCCTGAGCCTGGAACGGCAGGTGCACCAGCACTTCAAACTCACCAAAAGGGATTTCCATCTGGTAGTAAGCCCGCGCCCCTTCAGGCTCGTAGCGGACGCCGCGAATGCGCAGCATCTGCTGCTGCAGGATCACCTCAAAATCGCCCGGACGCATACCGGCCACCTCAACTCGCACCACCAGGGCGTCCTCGGTTTCAAAGACATCGGTGGGAGGCCGCCAGGAATGGGGACGAAAATCCCAACGCATCTCGGCCCAAAGGGTATGCCATATCGGGCCGGCAGCGCCTTCTTCCTCCGGAGCGCTCAGCGCGCGACGAATCTCGGCATCCCAATCCCTCATGGTCACGGCCTTCCTCCGGCGGGACTCAGGCAGCCAGGGCTTTCTTGGCCTTCTCCAGCACCTCGTCGTAGTTGGGCTCATCGCCCAGGCGGGCCATGTAATCGGCGTACACCACCCGATTCTGGCGGTCCACCACGAACACGGCCCGGCGCAGCAGGCGCACCTCTTTCATCAGGCAGCCGTACTTGCGGCCAAACTCCATCTCCATGTGATCCGAGACCACCAGGAGCCGGTTGGGGTCCACCCCGTGGGCGCCGCACCAGCGGGCCTGGGCAAAGGGCAGGTCCGCGCTGATGGTAACGATGATGATGTCCTCGCTCAACTGCGTGGCCGCCTGGTTGAACTTGTCCGTTTCCAGGTCGCACACCGGCGTATCCAGCGAGGGGACGGCGGCGATGACCCGCACCTTGCCCTGGGTATAGGCCAGCACGGGGATGCGCTCCCACTGCTGGGTGGTGGCGACGAACTCAGGGGCTTCCTGCCCCACCTGAATGTCCGGCCCGACGACGGTGACATCCTTGCCGCCGAACTGGATCAAACCCTTACGTTCCATTTCGCTCATATGAACCTCCAACACAAAGGGGAAAAAGAGAGGGCCGACGACCACCCGTCGGCTCCAGGTGCCCCAGGAGGGATTCGAACCCCCGACATCGGGCTTAGAAGGCCCGCGTTCTATCCGCTGAACTACTGGGGCGCGAACGAACTTCATTCACTCCTGTACCGGGCGAATGCCGTAATACACCCTGGGGCCAGACAGTGTGCGCAAAATCAATTGCGGCTGGCGGTTCAACCGCTCCCCTAACTCTACAGGCGTCATCGGCGTGTTGCCCGAGGCGAGCAACACGCGGAAGATCGACTCCACTATGGGCACATTGGACTGCAAAAACCCCGGCTGCAACGCGCAGTGGGTCATCACCACATGCTGCAGGGCATCCACCGGATGGACCTCTGCCGTCTCCGGGTCCACCCAATCGATGACCTCGTCATGGGCCGTCCCGGCCAGCAACTGCTGATGCTCCTCGCACAACAGACGGCGCAAGAACAGTTTCCAATCGCGGTCGTTCTCCTGCCACCAGGCGAAATCCACATGAAACGGCGTGTCCAAAGTGGGCCGGATCAAACTCATCGGTCGCTTGGGTGTCACCGGTTACCTCCTCTTCGTACCGACCTTTCACGCCAGGTCCGATTCCCGCAGGCGGTAGTACAGGTCGCCCACATGGTCAAACCAGGGACGGGACGCCAACAAAGCCAGGATCGGCCCTGGCGGGCAGCGGCGCACCAGGTTCAACGCCGCGTACAATTCGGCGGCGTGCACATGCGGCTGAGAAGTGGCCTGCATTAGTTCGCGCATCATGCGCACCAACAACTTCTCCAACGGCACCCGCTCCCGCTGCGTCTGTTGCCAGGCCCGATCCATGGCCTCCACATCAGGCACATAGAACAGCATGCGCTCGTCGAACCCTGCGTTCACCCGCTGTTGCAACAGGCGCAGGCCGATGCGATCATCGCTGCCCACGAACACCGTGCGCACCCATTCCCGCACCGTGCGCTGGCTGGTAGGCTCCACGATCACCTTTCCGGGTTCCGGCCCCTGGCGCACGCGGATAACGCTCCCCGGCAGGAGGCCCTTGGCCTCGTACCACGGACGCAAACCGTACACATAGCGGGCTTCCCGCACCACCCAGCCGACGAATTCCTCACCCGTTTCCCCGTCAACCAAGATGAAGCGGATGCGCGGCGCTTCGTACGCCGTGGGGAAGAGGTGACGCACTTTGGCTGCCAGGGGCAATGTGCCCGCACGCCAGTGCGGATAGATGAGGGTAATCTCGACCGCGTCCTGCTCCGGTGCATCTTCTCCCACCGGGGAGAGTTCGTCGGCCAGGTCCACTTCCAGGGCCAACATATCCCTGGTCAGGGCCGCGCGGTCGTAATCCAGCGGTTCGTACTGCAAAAACGGCGGCGTCTCCAGCACCCACTCCGGCTCCAGCCGCTTGAGGAACCACAAGACCTGCCCCGCCGGCCCTACCTCGTCAAAGCGCTCGTCCTCCTGCAAAGCCAGGTCGAAGGAGAACTCGGCCAGGTGAGGGTTGTCCGTGGTGGGGAACTCGATTTGCTCCATGATCGCGCGGGTGGGCAGCGGCCCGCCACCGGCCACATCCAGCACGGCCTCGGCCAGGTTGAGATGGCCGATGTTCACCTCCATCACCAGGGCGCGTGGGAACCAGCGGCCGGCGATGCGCACAAAGTCTTCGTGCTGCCCCAGGGCCTCTTCCAGGCGCGCCACCAACGACTTTCTATATTGCTCGAGCACCTGCTGCGGCCCGCTCAATGGGCCCTGGTCGTCCATCTTGGGCGGCTCGTTGAGGGGGTGCTCGGCCAGCCCCGCGGCGAACTCTCGCTCGCGGCCATCGGCGAACCGCACCCGGATGACCTCGAAGTCGCCCAGTTCCGGGTTGCGGCCTGGCCGCACGGCGACTACCTCACCGGCAGCCCAGTCCAGGGCGGGGAAGATCAACTGCGCGCCCACCTCGTAATGTTCCTTGGGCAGATAAATGAGCCGGTCCCCTGCCCGACGCTGTTCCAACGCTTCCCGCTCCCGGCGCAGGCGCTCGGCGACCAGGGCCTCCACCAGCACCTCGGGGGATAGCGGGCGTTCCTCCTCCAACAAATGCTGGTAGAGGAATTCGACATCCTCGTCCGTCACCTCAAAGGTTTCCCAGTAATCTTCTCGCAAACGCCAAGTCGTGGCCACGGTACGCTCTCCCATTCTTGTGCTTCCTCTATTATACTCAACCTTGACCTGTTTGGAGGGTCTTCCAGGCAACCCAGCCCGTAATTCAGGAGGCGCAAAGATGAGCAACGAACAGTGGGTACTTCTGACACCACCGCTGGAACCGGCGGAAGCCGAAATCCTTCAGGGGCTGCTGGAGGCGCAAGGGTTCACGGTCTATCTGGCGCGGGAAGGCGCCGGGCGTGCCCTGGGCCTGACCGTGGGGCCTTTGGGCCAGGCGCAACTCTACGTCCCGGCCTCCCAAAAAGAGGCGGCGGAACAAGTCTATCACGATTTCCTCCGGGGGACCTTCGCTGCCCAGAGGGACGAGGAAGCCTCCCCAGGGGAGTGATGCCCCCAAGAGGCGGGACGCCACTCAGGGGCCGGCGCCCCCCGACAAAGGGGTCAGTATCTCCGCGAGGGCGCCGTCCATCTCAAGGGAAGGTCCGCTCCAGCCATTCCTCGGGGTCCACCGGGACGCCGCCCACCCGTACCTCCCAGTGCAGATGGGCGCCCGTCACCCGCCCCGTGGCGCCCACATAACCGATGAGGTCGCCCGCGTGCACCCGATGCCCCACCTGCACCTCGATGCGCTGCTGATGAGCGTACAGCGTGTACACCCCCCAGCCGTGGTCGATGATGATGGCATTACCGTGCACCTCCAAAGGCCCGGCAAAGACCACCACGCCGTCGGCCGGGGCCGTGATGGGCGTGCCCGTGCCGCCGCAAAAATCCAGCCCGCTGTGGTAGCCGAAGTAAGCCCCATCGTTGTAATCGCGGCGCGTGCCGAACCAGGAAGTGAAACAGTTGGGGTACGGTGAAGGGGCCTGGAAGGGGCCCTTCCAGTAACGGATGGGCGTGGCTTTCGTCGTCAGAGCGCGGATTTGCTCTTCTTCCCGCTTGTTCAACGCCGGGTCGACCAGGGAGGCGGGGACAATGAGTTTCTCCCAGCCATAATCCCCGGCGCGCACCTGCAGCCGCTGCTCAAAACGAAAGGTTTCTCCATTCGGCGAGGTCAGGGTAAACACCAGGGGATACAGCCCCACCTCCTGCAGGGCATGGACGCCCTGCAGCGCCACCCAGGTCTCTCCCTTCTCGTCCAGGGGGAAGAAATGCAACGGATGGCCTTCCCACTCGCCGCCCAAGGTTAAGGCTGCGCCGGGCCGCAGGCGCACCCGCAGGACTGCCGTGCGCCCCTGCACCCAGGCCGTAGGGTCCAGGGTCACCGAGAGCACGCCTGGCGGCAGAGCGCCGGGGGCGTGGGTGTCGGCCTCCTGCCCCTCGGCGGGATAGGCCAGCACGGCGCGGGGTGGGGCCGCCCAGGTGCCCGGCAGGTCGTTCGCCAGCACCAGCACCCAGGGGTTGACCCCCGCGCGAGTGGCCGTCAATTGCAAAGGCTCCTCCTGGCGCACCTGCACCCGGGCCAAAGGCGGCGAATCCACCGTCGCCGGGACGACAAAGGATTGCCCCGCCACCACGCTCTCGGGATTCACCAGATGATTGAGGCGCTCTAAAGTGCGCAACGGCACCCGGTAGCGCCGGCTCAGGCTGGTCAGCGTCTCGCCGTAGCCCACGGTGACCGCGGTCAACTCCCCGTTGATCCCTTCGAAACCGGGCAGAACCAACTTCTGCCCCGGTCGCAGGTTGTTGGGGTCGGCCAGGCCGTTGGCCTGCACCAGCGCGTCCAAACTCACGCCAAACCGATAGGCAATGCTGCTCAGCGTATCGCCGGGCTGAACCTCGTAAACGGCACCGGAAGAGGGCGTGGGCGAAGGGGTGGGCATGCCTTCGGCAGCCCGCACCGCCGAAACCGGGAGCCCCATCACCAGCACGACCCACAGCGCACCCAGTAGGTTCAGCCAGGCCTCAGGACTTCGTTGCCTCATCCCAGGTCACCTCATCACCGGGGGTAAAGGCCTCCAACCAGGAGACCGGAAGTTCAAGCACATAACGCGCCGGGCGTCGCGGCACGCAGACCGAACGCCAGCGCCGGGCCAGACGCACATCCACCACCCGCCGCGTCTCATCCAGCCACACCACGGCCAAATCGAAGCGCATACCGAACATGTGAATCGCCGACCCCCACCGCGACGCCTGGGGGAAAATGAACAGCAACCCACGATCCTCGGGCAAGGGCGCCCGCCCCATCAAGCCCAGCAGGCGACAAACAAACGAAACGCACGGGCGCACCCAAAGCGCCCGTGAAAGGGGGTATGTTCGGTTGTGCAGCAACCACCAGGTTCCCGCCACGCTCACGATTCCTCTGCGTTCAGGCTTTCTCCGTGCTCCCCAAGGCGCTGTCATCGCTCTCGGTCGCCGCACCGCGTTTGTTCAACACCCGCTGAACAGCGTCCAGCAGTTCCCGCGGGGTGAAGGGTTTGGTGATGTAATCGTCCACCTTGACGATGTGCAATCCCAGGACGCGATCCACATTCTGGGATTTGGCCGTCACCACGATCACCGGGATGGAAGCGGTGGCCTCATTGGCCCGCAACCGGCGCACCACCTCCCAGCCATCCATCCCCGGCATCATCAAATCCAGGAGAATGAGATCCACCGATTCGCCTTTCAGCGTTTCCAAGGCTTCCTGACCGCTGTACACACCCACAATCTCGTATCCCCTGCGCCCCAAAATCAGGCGCAGCAACTCCACCATTTCCGGCTCATCGTCCACACAAAGAATCCGCTCAGCGACCATCGACCCCTCCTTCCGGGTTCCCCCTGGGTGAAACCCTCACGAATGAGTCAGGCTATGTTAGTTTACCACAATCCTGGTTGGATTGAAGCCATTTTTATCTTGATTCTCCGCCGCCGAAAGCCAGACGGCCCGACGCTGTATTTATGCTATAGTAGTACAAAGCCCTCGCGCCTCAGAGGCTCCCTAGGCGCGGCGGCGCCATTCCCACCAGGAGCGCCACGATGAGCGCGACCACCTGGGACTTTGTGGTCATCGGCAGCGGGTTCGGCGGCAGCGTGAGCGCCCTGCGGCTGAGCGAAAAAGGCTATCGCGTGCTCGTTCTGGAGCGGGGCAAACGCTTCCGCGATGAGGACTTCGCCCGCAGCAACTGGCAATTCTGGAAATACCTCTGGGCCCCGAAACTGCGCAGTTTCGGCATCCTGCAAATCAGCCTGCTCAACGGGGTGATGATTCTGCACGGCAGCGGGGTCGGCGGCGGCAGCCTGGGCTACGCCAATGTGCTCGAGGTGCCGCCCAGCGAGGCCTTTCGCCATCCGGCCTGGCGTTTTGTGGGCGACGACCCCGAGGCGGTGCTGGGCCCCTTCTACGCCACGGCGCAGCGCATGTTGGGCGTCGCGCCCAACCCCCGCCTGGGCCCTGCCGACCAAACCCTCCGCCAGGTGGCCGCCGAACTGGGCCAAGAGGCCACCTTTCGCCCCACCCACGTGGGTGTGTTCTTCGGCCCACCGGGCGAAGAGGCGCCCGACCCGTACTTCGACGGCGAAGGCCCGCCACGCAAGGGATGCACCTTCTGCGGCGCCTGCATGGTCGGCTGCCGCGAAAACGCCAAGAACACCCTGGTCAAAAACTACCTTTACCTGGCCGAGAAGCGGGGCGCCGTGGTGCAACCCCAAAGCGAGGTCGTTGCCCTGCGCCCCTTGCCGCCGGGACAACCCGATGGCGCGCGCTACGAAGTGCACTACCGCCGGAGCACGGCCTGGCTGGCCCCCACGCTGCGCGTCGTCCGCGCGCGGCAGGTGGTGCTGTCCGCCGGGGTGTTGGGCACCTTGCGCCTGCTCTTCCGCTGCCGCGACGAGTTGGGCACCCTGCCGCGCCTCTCCCCCCGCCTGGGCGAGCAGGTGCGCACGAACTCCGAGGAACTGCTGGGGGTCACCCACCGCACGGCCCAGGTGGACTACTCCAAAGGCATCGCCATCACCAGCATCTTCCGCGCCGACGCCACCACGCGGGTCGAACCGGTGCGCTTCCCGGCCGGCTCCTCGCTGTTGCGCTTTCTTTCGGCCCCCACCCTGCCCAACCCGGCGCGTCCCTTAGGGGTCCGTTGGCTACAAACCCTGTCCACCCTGATCACCCATCCCCTCGATGTGGCCCGGTTGTACCTGCTACCCGGCTGGGCACAACGCACGGTCATCCTGCTGGTCATGCAGACCGAGGACAATCGCCTGCGGATGCGTTACACGCGCCACCCGCGCTACCTCTTCCGCCGGGGCCTGGTGGTGGAGCCCGAGCCGGGCGTCACCGTGCCCATCGCCGTCCCCGCGGGACACGAGGTGGCCCGCCGCTTCGCCCGCCTGAGCGGTGGACAGCTCGCCGGAGCCGTGGCCGGGAGCCTGCTCAACATGCCCATCACCGCCCATATCCTGGGCGGCTGCCCCATCGGCCCGGACGCCGACCAGGGCGTGGTCGGCCCCGACGGCCAGGTGCATGGCTACCCCGGGCTTTATGTGGCCGATGGCTCGGTGGTGCCGGCCAATTTGGGGGTCAACCCCAGCCTGACCATCACCGCCCTGGCGGAATACCTCATGAGCCGCATTCCACCCAAGAAGGGATGAGGCGCCCTCCTCTGCAGGTCGCCTCCTGGGACCCCGTTTCCTGTTATTGATGCTCGCCGCCCTGGGGGCAGAGGCCTTAGTCTGCCAGTTCAGCGCCAGCACCGCCAACATCAAAGAGAACGCCCTCACCCCCAGCAGCGGGGCGCTCACCTTCCAACTGAGCAACAGCAATCC
This sequence comes from Anaerolineae bacterium, assembly GCA_011176535.1. Classification (NCBI taxonomy): domain Bacteria; kingdom Bacillati; phylum Chloroflexota; class Anaerolineae; species Anaerolineae bacterium. Next base: position 15,306 of record DUEP01000118.1, read on the forward strand.
CTGACCCGCGGGCCGTTACAAAATGGACATTTACCTCAAGGAGGAGTTGGATCGCACCCTGGAGTTCCAGGTTCAGGCGCCGTGAGGCTCCCCTGAGGCCGGCGCCGACTCGACGCAAGAGGCGTACACCCCCCGATATTCCGGCGGCAACAGGCGCGCCAGGGCGCACATGATGCGCTCGGTGCCCCAGGTCAACGCCTGCCGCCAGGAGAGATGCGCCGGGGGCTGCAGGCGAAACGGCGCGCCCACGGTCAAAGTGACCCGGGGGCGGCGCAGGCGCTTCAACGCGCCGTAGACCTGGGCGTTGCGAGTGCCGGTCAGGGCGATGGGCACCACCGGCACATCGGCTTTGAGCGCCAGGTAAGCCACGCCCTCGGTGCCCGGCTCCAGCGCGCCGGTCACGCTCTGGCGGCCTTCCGGCGCGATGGCCAGCAAGCGCCCCTCAGCCAGGGCCTGCAACCCAGCCCGCAAGGCGCGGCGGTCGGGCCGCCCGCGATGCACCCAGATCACGCCGTACGCCTCCATCAATTGCCCCCAGGGGAAAAGGTCCACCAACTCCGCCTTGGCAAAGACCTCCGGCAGCACCGGGAAGAAAGCCAGCCCGACCACGGCGTCGGCATCGCCCAGATGGTTGGCGACCAGCAGGGCTGGCCCCTGCCGGGGATAGTGCTCCAATCCGTGCACCGTGACCTCAAACGCCAGCCCTACCACCAGGCGGGCCGCCCAGCGCAAGATCCGGCGCACGGCCCGCCGACGGCCATGCCGTTCGGGCAGCCGCGTCAGATGAGGACGCCAGACCTCACTCACCGGCTTCGGCGGCAGGTTCACCATACACTCCGCGATAGGCCGGGGGAAGCAGAGCCGCGATCCGGTACATGATGGCATCCGCGTTGGCCCGGCGGGCCTCCTTGCGCGAAACGCCGGGACGCGCCAGGGGGGGCAGGGTGAACGGCTCACCGATGCGCACCTCAATCCGCGGCCGCCGGAAGCGCAAGGCCGCCTTGAGGGCCTCATCGGTGCTGCCCATCACCCCCACGGGCACCACGGGCACCTGAGCGCGGTCCACCACATAGGCCACGCCGGTCCAGGCCCGCCTCAGGCCCGGCCGATGGGAACGCCCGCCCTCGGGGGCCAACAACAGGGGCAGGCCGCTGCGCAACACGGCCACCATGGTATCCAGCAAGCGCCGGTCGGGCACGCCCCGCCGCACGGGGATCGCCGCGTACCAGCGAACCAGCGTGCGCTGAAAGGAACGCTGGAACACCTCCACCGCCGCCACCGCCTCGGCCTGCCGCGGCCAGAAGGCCAGGAGCAACGGCGGCTCCAGAATAGAGACATGGTTGTACACCACCAGATGGCCCCCTTCCCGCGGCAGATGCTCCCAGCCCTCAAAACGGAGGCGGAACAGCAGCCGGAACACCCCGCGGAACACCCAGCGCAACACCCCCCGCACCCATCGCCGCCGCCAGGACACCCTGTACGCCATGCCTCTCATCTTGGGTCACGGATCCTGCCGTTGCTGCACCAGGGCCAGCACGCGGGCCAACACCTCGTCGGCGTCCAGATCGTCCGAGCGAATGATCACCGCGTCCTCGGCCGGGCGCAAGGGGGCCACATCGCGCGAAGAATCCAACGCGTCGCGCTTCCGCATGCTTTCCAGCACCTCGGCGAAGTCCACCTCTTCGCCTCGCCGTCGCCGCTCCTGATAGCGCCGTCGGGCCCGCTCCTCCACCGAAGCGTCCAGATAAATCTTCAAATCCGCTTCGGGCAACACCACCGTGCCAATATCGCGTCCCACCATGACCACCCGGCCCCGCTGCCCAATGCGTCGCTGCTGGGCCGTCAGGGCCCGACGCACCCCGGGGTGCGCCGCCACCACCGACACCCAGCGGTCCACCTGGGGCCGTCGGATGGCCCAAGTGACATCCTGACCATCGACCAGCACATCGTAAGCCCGCCCGTCTGCCTGGGAAGGGGGGCGCACATCGATGCGCACCTCCTCGGCCAGCACCGTCATCGCCGCTTCGTCCTCCAACGACAACCCCCGTTGCAACGCCGCCCAGGTCACCGCGCGATACATCACCCCCGTGTCGAAATACAGATACCCTAACGCCTCGGCCAAACGCTGCGCCAGGGTGGACTTTCCCGAGGCCGCAGGGCCATCAATAGCAATGATTTTCGGCACACCCATTCCACTGCTCCCAAAACGAAATTACGGCGATCCACCCTCCCAGGCGCCTCCAGGGAAGCGATCCACCCGCACCCAGAAAAGGACCCGCTCCCCTTCCCGGGGCGCCTGCCCCCAGAAAAACCACCGTGCCCAGGCGTCCCAACCCTGCAACCGGACCCACAACGGAGCCCGCGCATAAAGGAAATCCTGCCCCCGGTAGGCGGCCCCGTTCTCCATGGAGGCAAAGTCCGCCGGGGTCAGCAGGGATTCCGGCAAATCCTCCGGGCCCAGCGAAGATACCACCCGCACCGAATGCACCCCACGCAAGGCCCAGCGCAGGGCAGGCGGCGGTTGCAGCGCCACCACTTCCAGGGTATCAGGCCGACCATGGGACCATTCGGCCACCCTGGCCACCGTTTGCTGCAACAGGCGCACCTGCAGATCTGCCGGGCGCGCCCTCCCTCGCAAGACATCCAGGGGAGAACGCACGCTCTGGGCCACGCCGCGCCAGGTCAGCAGGGCCAGCGCCACACCCAATCCCAGCAGCAGCCCCTGCAGGCTCGACCGCCACGAAGCGGTGTAGGCCATCCAGAAGGCAAGCGTCGCCATGAGCATCAGCGCCATCAGCACCAACAGCGCCAACAACCCTACCTGCCCCCGCTGCCAGGCCAGGCCGCTGCTCAACCAGAGATACCCGCTCAAGGCCAGCACCACGGCGGCCTGAGCCGTCACCTGCCAGGAAAAGCGTCTCGGCCACCAGCGCCGGGCCGTGTCCACCGCCAACGCCCACCCAGGCACACTGGCCCATACCGCGTCCAGAGGCTGACGGGCCGGATAGAGCGTCGCCACGGCCAGGGCCGCGGCCGCCCACAACGCTGCCCCCACGCGCCAGTCGTCCGCCTTCGGGCGCGGGTGCGCCACGCCCAGGACGGCGAAACCCCACGCCCAGGGGGCGGCCAGGAACAGAGCAAGCCCCGGCGCCCACCACGGCACCCCGCTCCCGGCCACCCAACCGTGGGCAAAAGCCACCACGCCCTGGGTCATCCCGCCCAGCCCGGCCGGGACCGTGCCCAATAAAGTGGCGGCCAGCACCCAGGCCAACGCCCCCCAAAGCCACGGCGTGGCATGCGAGGGGGGCTCGTCCGCCTGCGGTGCCTGGAGAGGCAGCGGCCCACGCCTCCGCCAGCGCCACCACACCCCTCCGGCGAGAAGCAACCCCAACAGGCCCAACTCGGTTGCCGGCCCGGCCAGCAAGGCCAGCCCGGCCCAGAGCACCGCGCCCGGCCATCGACGCCACCCGGCCCAGGTGACCGCGTACAGCGTGAAGGTCACGGCCAGGGCGGGGCCATCCGCCACCCGACTGACGCCCACCAGGGTGGGGGCCACCGCCAGCCCAAAGGCCAGTGCCAGGGCCACCTCACGTCCCACCCAGCGCCGCCACCACCAGGGCAGCAGCACCAGGGCGCTCCCCACCACAGCAGGCACCAGACGCGCGGTGAAATCCGTGGCGCCCAGGAGAAAGAACACCGCTGCCGTCCACAGGGCGTACAGGGGCGCCGTTCCCAAGGCGCCTCCCTGCCCTTGGCTGAGCGCCAGCGCCTTGAGGGCCAGCGCCGCCTCGGCGTCCCCCAGGGGAAA
>DUEP01000119.1 GCA_011176535.1 Anaerolineae bacterium
ACTTCAGCGTTCGCCTCTTTGGAAGAGCGTGGTTTATCCCAAGGTGATGTACCTGTATGATCTGGCTTGGAACGACTGCGATTTTTTGTTGAAGACCGACTTTCGAGGCAAAGCGGTGGCTTTGCAGTTGATTCGGAGTGTGGGAAGCATTGCGGGCTAATCTGGAAGAGGCTTTTGGCCGTGGAGTTCAGACCCCCGATGCGCGGCGAATTCTGCGCATTGCCTTGGATGAGGCTTGCGAGGCACGAGGATGGTATCTACGAGGTCGATATTTACTTCCTCAAGCGTTGCTCCGTCATCGGGTAGCCTTGCTGGATGAAGTCATTAGCCTGCTCCTGAGTAGCATCCGCCGCCCTTAACTCGCGATTCGCCATTCGCAACTTGCAATTCTTTACCTCGACACGTTTTGCTTCTAAGGAGCGTTTACCATGGCTGGAACGACTGCACCCCTTGACAAATCCCGCGAACCTGTGATCGTCGCGGCGGCGCGCACAGCGGTGGGCAAGGCTCGCAAGGGTAGCCTGGTCACCGTGCGGCCCGATGAGATGGCGGCGGCGGTCATTCAGGATTTGCTCCGGCGAGCCCCGGCGCTGCCGCCGGAGGAGATCGACGATGTGGTCTTTGGCTGCGCTTTCCCCGAGGGCGAGCAGGGCATGAATGTGGCCCGCATCGCCGCCCTGCGCGCCGGGTTGCCCCCCTCGATCCCCGCTGAGACGATCAACCGCTTTTGCTCCTCCGGCTTGCAGAGTATCGCCCATGCGGCTTTCGCCATCATGTCGGGGCAGGCCGAGGTGATCATCGCCGGCGGTACCGAGTCCATGAGTATGGTGCCTATGACGGGCAACAAGTTTGTCCCCAACCCTCATCTGGCCGTGGAGTGGCCCGGCGTGTTCCTCAGCATGGGGTTGACCGCCGAGCGCGTGGCGGAGAAGTACGGCGTCACCCGCGAGGACCAGGACAAGTTCGCCCTGCGCAGCCATCAACGGGCGGCCAAGGCCATCGCCGAAGGGCGCTTTGAGGACGAAATCGTGCCCCTGGAGGTGGAAATCCAGCAGGTGGGCGAGGATGGCGCGGTGCACAGCAAGCGTTTCATCTTCAAGGTGGACGAGGGGGTGCGCCCCGACACCTCTTTGGAAGCGCTGGCCCGCCTGCGGCCGGCCTTTAAAGTCAACGGCACGGTCACCGCAGGCAACTCCTCCCAGATGTCCGACGGCGCTGCGGGCGTGATCATCATGTCCCGCGCCAAGGCCGAGGCTTTGGGCCTTAAGCCTCTGGTCCGTTTCCTCTCCTTCGCCGTGGCCGGCGTGGACCCCGAAATCATGGGCATCGGCCCGGTTTATGCCGTGCCCAAGGCGCTGAAGTTGGCTGGTCTCTCCCTGAAGGACATTGGCCTCATTGAACTCAACGAGGCCTTTGCCGCTCAGTCGGTGGCCGTTATCCGCGAACTGGGCATGGATGAAGAGATCCTCAATGTGAACGGTGGCGCCATTGCTTTGGGTCACCCGCTGGGCTGCACTGGCGCTAAGTTGACCACCCAAATCATCTACGAGATGAAGCGCCGCGATGTGCAGTTTGGCTTGGTGACCATGTGCGTCGGCGGCGGCATGGGCGCTGCCGGGATCTTCGAGAACCTGTCGTAATCCCATCTTTTCAGGAGTTCAACCATGAGTGAGATCACCGTCAAGGAACTGATGGAGCGCATGCCCAAGGCCTTTTTGGCTGAAAAGGCCAAAGGCGTGGAGGCCGTGGTCCAGTACCACCTCACCGGCGAGGAGGGCGGCGACTGGGTGATCACCATCAAGGACGGCCAGTGCACCGTGGAAGAGGGCGTGGCGGAGAATCCCCGCCTGACCCTCACCGCCGACGCCCAGGACTACAAGGACATCATCCTGGGCAAGTTGGACGGTATGAAGGCCTTCATGCAGGGCAAGTTACAACTGAAGGGCGACTTGAACCTGGCCATGAAGTTGACTTCGTTCTTCAAATTGCGCTGATCTGAACGGAACACGAGCGCGGTCCGACCCGGAGGGCGGTTGCCTGCCCTTGGGGTGTGGCCGCGCCCGCGGGTCCGGCCCTGGGCAGGACCCCGGAGGATGGGCCGTTCCTTGGGGGACGGTGCCAACCCCGGGGTCCTGCTGTTCCCCGTCGCCCCGGCACATTTGACGCCCCCCAGCCTTCGGCGTAAAATGAAGGCATCCCCTGCTGAGGAGGTTGCCTATGGAAAAGCACATCATCGCCACCGACAAGGCGCCGCAGGCCATCGGGCCGTATTCCCAGGCTGTGCGCAGCGGGCAGTTGGTTTACACGGCGGGGCAGATTGGTCTGGAGCCGACCACCGGTGCGTTGGTGCCCGGCGGTGTGGAGGCGGAGACCCGTCAGGCGTTGACCAATCTCCAGCATGTTTTGGAAGCGGCGGGCGCTTCGTTGGCTACCGTGGTGAAGACCACGGTCTTTTTGCGCGACATCAACGACTTTGCCAAGATGAACGCAGTGTACGCCGAGTTCTTCACCGAGGGCTTTCCGGCACGGTCGGCGGTGCAGGTTGCGGCGCTGCCCAAAGGGGCAGCGGTGGAGATCGAGGCGGTGGCCTACATCCCCGAGTAGCCCATGAGCGCCCTGGTGTTGCTGGTGGACGACGAGCCCGCCATTGTGCAACTGGCCCGCATGTATCTGGATCGGGAGGGGTATCGCGTGCATGCGGTGCACGACGGTGAGGCGGCGTTGGAAGCGGTCCGGCGACTTAATCCGGATGTGATGGTGCTGGACATCATGCTACCCAAAGTGGACGGCTACGAGGTGTGCCGCCGCCTGCGGGCCGAAGACCACCCTATCCCCATCATTATGCTCACCGCCCGCGACGATGACATCGACAAGATTCTGGGCCTGGAGTTGGGCGCCGACGATTATCTGACCAAGCCCTTCAACCCGCGGGAATTGGTGGCGCGGGTCAGGGCCTTGTTGCGGCGGAGCGAGCGCTGGGGACGGACGGGCGACGAAGAGCGGCCCCAACCGCTGCGTTTAGGCAACACGGTCATCGACCCCGGCGCCCGTGAAGTGCGGGTGGCCGGTGAGGTGGTGCCCTTGCGTACCCAGGAATTCGAGTTGCTCTGGGTGTTGGCGCAACATCGAAACATGGTGCTCAGCCGTGAGCAATTGCTGCGGTTGGCCTGGGGCTACGACTTCGCCGGGCAGACGCGCACGGTGGATGTGCATGTGGCCCAGTTGCGCAAGAAGTTGCGCGGCAGTGACCTGCGCATCGAGACGGTGACCGGGGTTGGGTACAAGTTGGTCGCCTGAGCGGCCAGGGATGAGGCGATGCAAACCCTGCGCGGGCGTCTGTTTTTGACCTATGTGGCCCTGGTGGTGCTCACCCTGGGCGCGGTGACGGTGGGCTTTTTGTTGTATTTGTGGAACAACCCGGCCCTGGAACGGGAGACGGCCTTGCGCCTGCAACTGGCCGTGGGCGCGGTGACGCGCCGAAGCGCGGTGCTGCGCATCCCCCAGGGGCGCGAACAGGCGTTGCGGCGGCTGGCCGACGCGCTGGAGGTGCGGTTGTTGTTGTTCGATCCCCAGGGCCGTCTGGCTGTGGATACCGAGCCTGAGGTTCCCCTGACGCTATCCCTCCACCGGGAGCGCGGGCTGGCCCGCGATGCTCAGGGCCGGGTGTGGCTCTTCGCCGCGCGCCGACTGAAGACGGGCTGGCGGGTGGTGGCCGCGCTGCCGCGGCCTTCGCGTCTGCAGCCGCTGCTCAACCTGCTGCGAGACGATTTGCTGCCCCCCCTGGTGCAAACCGGGGTGACGGCGCTGGCCCTGGCGTTGCTGCTGGCCGTGCTGCTCAGCCGCTGGGTGGCCCGACCGTTGGGCCGTATGGCCCAGGCAGCCCGTGCCCTCGCCGCCGGGGAGCATCGCCCCATCCCGGTGGAGGGCCCCGCCGAGGTGCAGACCCTGGCCCGCGCCTTCAACGAGATGAGCCGCCAGGTGGAAGCCAGCCAGCGCTCACAGAGGGAGTTCGTGGCCAACGTCTCTCATGAACTCAAGACCCCGCTGACTTCCGTCCAGGGGTTTGCCCAGGCCATTCTGGACGGCACGGCCTCCGATCCTGATGCGGTGCGCCAGGCGGCTCAGGTGATTTACGACGAGGCAGCGCGGATGCATCGCCTGGTGCTGGATTTGCTCGACCTGGCCAGGCTGGACGCCGGCACAGCGGACCTGCTTCGCGAACCGGTGGACCTGGCCGCCCTGGCCCGCAATGTGGTGCAGCGGATGCAACCCCAGGCCCAGGCGGCGCAGGTCGCCTTGACGGTAAACGGCGTGGATGCGCTTGTGGTGTACGGCGACGGCGACCGCCTGGCGCAGGTGTTGACCAACTTGCTGGACAACGCGCTCAAACACACGCCTCCCGGCGGTGAAGTGACGGTGCGGGTGCAGGAGGAGGCGGGGTGGGCGTTGTGCGTGGTGCGTGATACAGGGCAGGGAATTCCGCCCGAGGCGTTGCCGCGCATTTTCGAACGGTTTTACCAACTGGATCAAGCGCGGCGAGGTGGAGCCGGACTGGGCCTGAGCATCGCCTATGAAATCGTGCGCGCTCATGGCGGCACCATCGCCGTGCAGAGCGAACCTGGGAAAGGCAGCGTTTTTGTGGTAAAACTACCCCGCGTTTCCTCCGAAGACCCCACCCTGATCGCCCTGCAGAGGGAGAAGGGAACCCGCCTTTGAGTCGCGTCCCTGGCGAGCGCCTGGCCGCGGACGGACAGAGCAACAACGCCTTCTGTGCGATCTCAGAGGGCTTGCCCTTGCGCCGACACGGTATCGCCGGTTTTCATCCACATTGTTGAGGTGAGTTTGTGTCCACCGAGCGACCCAGCGTGACAGTCATTGTGCCTTGCTACAATGAACGAGACACCATTGGCCTGTTGCTCGACGCACTGTATGGGCAAACGTACCCCCGCGAACGGCTGCAAGTGGTCATTGCCGACGGGATGTCGGAGGATGGCACGCGGGAGGTCATCGCTGCCTGGCAACAGAAACACCCTGATTTGCGGGTGCGCGTGGTGGACAACCCGCGGCGCATCATCCCGGCTGGGTTGAACGCGGCGCTGCGGGCGGCGCAGGGTGAAATCATCGTCCGCCTGGACGCGCACGCGGTGCCGGCCGAAGACTATGTGGAGCGCTGTGTGTGCCTGTTGGAAGACGGCCTGGGCGACAATGTGGGCGGCGTGTGGCGCATTCGCCCCGGCGGCCAGGGAGTCATCGCGCAGGCCATCGCTTTGGCAGCCGCCCATCCGTTAGGGGTGGGGGATGCCCGCTACCGCCACGCCAACCCCCCACCGGGCCCGGTGGACACCGTGCCCTTTGGTGCGTATCATCGCGCGCTCATCGAGCGCATCGGCTTTTACGATGAAACCTTGCTGACCAACGAAGATTACGAGTTCAACACCCGCGTGCGCCGGCACGGGGGCACGGTGTATTTGTGCCCAAACATTCAGGCAGTGTATTTCGCCCGCCCGCATCTGCGCGCTTTGGCCAGGCAATATGCCCGTTATGGCTACTGGAAGGCCCAGATGTTGCGCCGTCATCCCCACTCGCTGCGCTGGCGGCAGGCTTTGCCGCCCTTGTTTGTGCTGGCGTTGGTCGGATTGCCGGTGTTGGGCTGGTGGTGGCGTCCGGCCTGGGCTGTGTGGGGCGTGCAGATGATCCTGTACGGCCTGGCGTTGCTGGCTGTGGGCCTGCAACAGGCCTGGCGACACCGCCGCTGGGGACTGGTGTGGGCCGTGCCTGCGGCTTTGGCCACCATGCATCTAGCCTGGGGCGGCGCTTTTCTCTGGGGTTTGCTTTACCCCGCCAAAACCTGGCAGGAGCGGACGGTTTGATGGATTCTTCAACGCCTTCACTGCCCCGACGCCTGCGCCCCCGGGAACGCCTGACCCTGATGATTTTGGGCGACGTGCTGTTCGCGGGGGTGGCGCTGGTGGCTTCGTTGTATATCTGGACCTTCGGCACCCCGGATTTCTTGTTCCCCTTGCCGGGCCGAGTGTGGCGCTCCATCCCCCTCTGGTACTATCTGCTCCCCTTATTCTGGGTGGTGTTGTTGGTGGATTCCTATGACTGGCGCACGGCCAGTCACTGGAAGCGCACAGCCCGCGCCGTGGTCGTGGCCGCTGTGGGCGGCCTGGTCCTGTATTTGGTGGTGTACTTTACCTTCCCTCCGCGTTCTTTACCGCGCAAGGGGGTGGCCGGCTTTTTCCTGGTGGCCACGCTGCTTACCCTAGCCTGGCGAGGGTTCTTCATTCGGGTGTTTACGGCGCCCCCTCTGCTGCGCCGGGTGTTGGTGGTGGGCGCAGGCCGGGCCGGACAGACGCTGCTCAAAGTGTATCGCAAGATGCAGCCCCCGCCCTTCTTCCTGGTGGGCTTTGTGGACGACGACCCCCAAAAGCAAGATATGAGCCTGGATGGCTTCCATGTGTTGGGCACCGGCGAGGATTTGTTGGCCTTGATTCAACAGTATGCGGTGACCGATGTGGTGGTCGCCATTACCGGCGAAATCCGGGGCCGCACCTTTCAGGCAGTGTTGGACGCTTACGAGATGGGCGTGGAAGTCACGCGGATGCCCATTATGTACGAAGAGTTGTTGGGGCGGGTGCCCATCCACCATCTGGAGGCCGACTGGATTCTGCGTTCGTTCATCGACGAGGCCCGGGTGAGCACTTTTTACGAAATCGCCAAACGGGGGCTGGACATCCTCGGCGGCCTACTCGGCTCGTGCATTACCGTGGCCTTGTTCCCTTTTATTGCGCTGGCTATCTATCTGGAAAGCGGCAGCCCGGTGTTGTTCAGGCAGCTGCGTGTGGGCCGGGGGGGGCGGATTTTCTACATCCTCAAGTTCCGCACCATGCGTTCCGCTTCTCCCGACGAGGAGCAGGGCAAGTGGGCAGACGACGATGCCCACCGCATCACCAAAGTGGGCGCTTTCCTGCGCAAAACCCATCTGGACGAGTTCCCTCAGTTTTTCAATGTGTTGCGGGGCGAAATGAGCCTGGTGGGGCCGCGGCCCGAGCAGCCCAGTCTGGTGGCCGAGTTGGAGAAGCGTATCCCCTTCTACCGCGCGCGTTTGCTGGTCAAGCCGGGCGTCACCGGTTGGGCGCAGATCAACTACGGCTATGTGGCCACGGTCTACGAGACCGAGGTCAAGTTGGAGTACGATTTGTACTACATCAAACATCGGGGGATGTTGTTCGACCTGGTCATCATTTTGCGCACTTTGGGTACCATCATTGGAGGAAAGGGGCGCTGATGAGCCCACTGGCATTGGTCACCGGAGGGGCCGGGTTTATCGGCTCCCACCTTGTGCGCGGTCTCCTAGCCCGCGGCTACCGGGTGCGCGTGTTGGACGATTTTTCCACCGGGCGGCCGGAGAACCTGGAGGGGCTGCGCGGCCCCCTGGAGGTCCGGGAGGGAGACTTGCGCGATCCGCGGGTTCTGGCCGATGCGCTGCGAGGGGTGGAGGTGGTCTTTCATCAGGCGGCCTTCGTCTCGGTCCCGGCTTCCATGAAAGACCCGCTGGCCTGCCACACGGTGAACACCGATGGCACGGCCCGCTTGCTCGAGTTGGCCCGCCGGGCCGGGGTGGCCAAGGTGGTGCTAGCCTCCAGCGCGGCGGTGTACGGTGACGCGGACGCTTTCCCCCTGTGCGAGGACCTGCCTTACCGCCCCCTTTCGCCTTATGCGGCCTCCAAGGCGACCAACGAGGTCTACGCTCGGCTGTATACCCTGGCTTTTGGGTTGCCCGTGGTGGCGTTGCGCTATTTCAATGTGTACGGCCCGCGCCAGCGGCCCGACAGCCCCTATGCGGCCGTCATTCCCATTTTCATCCGTCGGCTGCTCGATGGCCAGCCGCCTACCGTGTTTGGCGACGGCACCCAACGCCGCGACTTTGTCTTCGTGGGCGATGTGGTGCGGGCGAACCTGCTGGCCGCCGAGCGCAGCGCGGCCGATGGCCAGGCGCTCAACATCTGCACCGGCGTGGAGGTGAGCCTGTTGGATTTGCTGGCCGTGCTGCGCGACCTGGTCCCCAACGCGCCGGAGCCTGTCTTCGCCCCACCGCGCCCCGGCGATATCCATCGCTCGGTGGGCGACCCCAGCCGGGCCGAGCGCCTGTTGGGCTTCCGCGCCCAGACACCCCTGCGCGAGGGTCTGGCCCAGGTGATGGCGTGGATGAGGAATACGGCGAAGGGAGAAAGGAAATGAAAGTCTCGCGTTGGTTGCCGTTCGTGTATGCGTTGTTGTTGCTTTGGGCAGGAGTGCATTATGCGGCCCGGATCGACCAGGCCTTGGATGTGGGATTTGCAGATGAAACGCACTACCTGGACCAGGGGCTGCGACTTACTTTTGAAAACATGCGCACCTTCCGCGCGCCTTTGTACGGAGTGTGGTATAAGGCCCTTTCTTTGATCGAAGACGACCCTATGGCGTTGTACGATGTCAATCTGCGGGTACAGGTGGTGTTGTTGCCCATTGCCCTCTTTTGGGCTTTGTGGGCTTCAGGGGTTCCACCATGGGCCGCTTTTCTGCTCGGTTGGGCGTGGCTGCTGGGGGATGCGAACCTGGAGCCCTGGCCGCGGGTGAGCGCGTTCGTATGGATTTTGATCCTTGGCGGGTTGGGTGTCTTCATGCGCTTGAAGCGCGACTGGCGGGGATGGGTGGTGCTTTTGGGCAGTGTGGGGTTAAGCATGTACGCCCGACCGGAGATGATGTTGGCCTTTGGGCTTCTGCTCGTGTGGGCCTTCTGGCGGGTTCCCCGAACTGAGCGTCGGGCTTTGCTTATCGGGTTGGGTATACTGAGCGTGTTGATGGGTTTGACTTTCGGCTCCCCTTATGAGCCTGGTCGTCTTTTTGGGGCCTTTGGGCAGCATTTTGCCTTTCGATGGAAAGATCGTTATTTACCCAACGGTTTGCCCTGGAACTATTGGGAAGAGGTGCTTCAAACGGCCTTTGGCCCTGAGGTGCATTCTCTGGCTGATGTTATCCGTGCTAATCCCCGCTTGGTTGTTGAGCATATTGCCGCCAATGCGAAAGACACCCTTTGGCGGTTGGGAAAAATGTTCTTTTCCCACACGCCTTATGTGTTCAAAAAGCGGCCTTTCATCGAAGGGGTGCTTTGGCTTAGCGTGGGGCTCTTGGGTTTAGGATGGTGGTGGCGTAGCAGGCGGCAGGTCGATTGGCGGCACTACAGGGATTTTGGGGTGGGGGTAGGGATTTTAGCCCTCCCCTCTGCCACCAGCACCGTGTTTATTTATCCCCGCTACCATTACCTTTTGGGTCTGGCGGTGTTGGGGTGGTATCTGTGGGGTGTGATGGTGTTGGGCTCGTTGTCCCGCAAGATAGAGCAAACTTTCCCCCGCTCCTCCTGGGCGTGGAAGGGAGGGTTGGCGATCAGTGTGCTGTTGTCTTTAACTACCCCCTCCGTAGTTTCTCACTTTGGCTTCCGCCCCCTTTTAG